>CANCCE010000165.1 GCA_947374505.1 Comamonadaceae bacterium
TTGGTGTGGCGCGAAATAGCCGCCGTCCGCTTGCGGTCGAGCCAGAATTTTTTGCGGGCGTCGGGGCTGATGGCGATGAAGCCCTCGCCTTCACGCGAGTTGGCCAAGCGCACCACCTCAGAGGTCGCGCGCGCCACCGCATCAGCATCGTCGCCAGCGATGTCACCGAACAGCACCATCTTGGGCAAACCGCCGCGCTTGGATTTGGTGGCGTAACCCACCGCCTTCAGGTAGCGGTCGTCCAAATGTTCGAAGCCGGCCAGAATCGCACCGCCACGCTTTTGCTCGGCGAACATGAAATTCTTGATCTCGACAATGCTGGGCACGGCGTCCTTGGCGTTGCCAAAAAACTCCAGGCACACGGTGCGCGTGTGCACCGGCATGCGGTGCACGATCCAGCGCGCACTGGTGATGAGACCGTCGCAGCCTTCTTTTTGAATGCCTGGCAGACCGCTCAAAAACTTGTCGGTGACATCTTTGCCGAGACCTTCTTTACGAAAGCTCTTACCCGGAATGTCCAAGCGCTCCGTGCGGATCGGGGTCTTGCCGTCGGCCTTGAAATAGTGGAGCTCAAAGCTCGCCACCTCAACGTCATGAATCTTGCCCAGGTTGTGGTTCAAGCGAACCACCTCGAGCCACTCAGCGTCAGGGGTCACCATCCGCCACGAAGCCAAATTATCGAGCGCGGTGCCCCACAAAACGGCTTTTTTTCCGCCCGCATTCATGGCGATATTGCCGCCAATGCAAGAGGCCTCGGCGGAGGTCGGGTCTACCGCAAAGACAAAACCGGCCCGGTCGGCCATGTCGGCGACACGCTGCGTCACCACGCCAGCCTCGGTCCAGATGGTTGCGACGGGTTCAGCCAGCCCCGGCAACATGACTTTTTGCACCTCGGTCATGGCTTCGAGTTTTTCGGTGTTGATGACCGCTGATTTCCAGGTCAGGGGAATCGCGCCGCCGGTGTAACCAGTGCCACCGCCTCGCGGCACAATCGTCAATCCCAGCTCAATGCAGCCCTTGACCATACCGGCCATTTCGACCTCGGTGTCGGGCATGAGCACCACAAACGGGTACTCGACGCGCCAATCGGTGGCGTCGGTCACATGCGACACGCGCGACAAACCATCGAACTTGATGTTGTCCTTTTGCGTGCACTTGCCTAGCTTGCGCTCGGTCTGGCGACGCAGGTCAGACATGCTTTTGAATGAAGCTGAAAACCGCTCCACGGCGGCTCGCGCCAATGACAGCAATTCGCCAACGATGGCATCACGCTCAGCATCCGCATCGGGCGTGCGGCGTTTTTCCACTTCATTCAAACGGTGTTGCAAGGCTTCAACCAACAACTTACGGCGTTTCGGATTGTCCAGCAAGTCGTCCTGCAAATAGGGATTGCGCTGCACTACCCAAATATCACCCAGCACTTCGTAAAGCATGCGGGCGGAGCGTCCAGTTCGGCGCTCGTCGCGCAGGCGATTCAGCAGATCCCAGGCGTGTGCGCCGAGTAGACGAATCACAACTTCCCGGTCGGAAAAAGAGGTGTAGTTGTACGGAATTTCACGAATGCGGGCTTGCTCAGCGGCAAGGCCTAACGTCAAATCACCAGCATCGCCGGCAATGGCGTGAAATTCATCAAGAGTAGTAGGTGCGTTCATCGTGCGAAAGTTAGCAACCAGGAAGGGGGAGCCCACCCGAAAGTCAATGTTACCGCAGCATGGAAACTGCCACACCACCAGCAGGGACAAACCTCATGGAAACTCCGGTTGTTGATTCACGGCCCGCCATGTAAAAGAGTTGACACAAATTATTCATAAACTATTAGTTTTACTTTTGTCACTATCTCAGGATCCCCCCATGACTATTCGCTTCACTGCACTCGCGCTGGCCGCCAGCGCTCTGCTTGTCCCGCTGGCCAGCCAAGCCCAAACCGAAATCCAGTGGTGGCACTCCATGACCGCCGTCAACAACCAGTGGGTCAATGACCTGGCCAAGGAATTCAACGACGGCCAGAAAGCCTATAAGGTTGTGCCGACCTTCAAGGGCAGCTACGACGAATCCATGACGGCCGCCATCGCCGCCTTCCGCTCGGGCAACGCGCCACACGTGCTGCAGGTGTTCGAAGTCGGCACCGCCACCATGATGGCCAGCAAGGGCGCCACCGTGCCGGTCGGCAAGATCATGGGTGATGCCGGCTTGGCATTCGACCCGAAGGCCTACATACCCGCTGTGGCCGGCTATTACACGGCCCCCAACGGCCAGATGCTGAGCTTCCCCTTCAACAGTTCCACCACGGTCTTCTACTACAACAAGGACGCCTTCAAGAAGGCCGGCCTGAATGCCGACAAGGCACCCGCCACCTGGCCAGAAGTCTTCGCGGTTGCCAAGAAACTCAAAGAAAGCGGCCACAGCTGCCCGATGACGCTGGCCTGGATGGGCTGGACCCAGCTGGAAAGCTTTTCAACTTGGCACAACGTCGAGTTCGCCACCAAGGGCAATGGGCTGAACGGCATGGACGCGCGCTTGAAGGTCAATTCGCCGCTGCACGTCAAGCACATCGAGAACCTAGCTAAGGCCGCCGCCGCAGGCGAGTTTGTGTACAAGGGCCGAGGATCCAACGCCCAGGCCTCTTTCACGGCCGGCGAGTGCGCCATGATTCAGACTTCGTCCGGCTTCTACGGCGATGTCTCTAAGAACGCCAAGTTCGCCTACGGCTTGGCTCCGCTGCCTTACTACGCCGATGTGAAAGGCGCACCGCAAAATACCGTGATCGGCGGCGCCTCTTTGTGGGTCATGTCCGGCAAGAAGGCCGACGAGTACAAGGGTGTGGCCAAGTTCTTCGACTTCCTGTCGCAGACCAAGGTACAAGCCGCGAGCCACCAGCGCACCGGCTACCTGCCGATCACCATGGCCGCCTACGACCTGACGGACAAGTCCGGTTTCTACCAAAATAATCCCGGCACCGACGTAGCAGTGCAGCAGATGGTGCGCAAGGTGACCGACAAGTCACGCGGCATCCGCCTAGGCAACTACGTGCAAATCCGCACCATCGAGGACGAAGAGATGGAGCAAGTCTGGTCCGGCAAGAAGTCGGCCAAGGACGCACTGGACGCCATCGTCAAACGCGGCAACGAACTGTTGGTCCGCTTCGAGCAGGCCAACAGTCAGAAGTAAGCACTGAACCCGCACCCCGCCACCGTGGCCCTGTAGGAGCCACGGTGGCTTTTTATTGATAAAGACTCATGGAAAAACGCGTCCTGTTCCGCTCCGGTTGGCTGCCCTGGGCACTGATCCTGCCCCAGATGCTGATCATCAGCATCTTCTTTTTCTGGCCGGCGAGTCAAGCCTTGATGCAGTCCCTGCACCTGGAAGACCCTTTCGGCATGAGTCGCGAATTTGTCGGGTTAGACAACTTTCGCCGCCTGTTCAACGACCCCCTTTACCACGCCTCGTTCAAGATAACTGCGCAGTTCTCGGTGCTGGTGGCGGTTATCGGCCTGACGCTGTCACTGCTGCTGGCCATCTTTGCCGACCGCGTGGTGCGCGGTGCCATGGCCTACAAAACGCTGCTGATCATGCCGTACGCGGTGGCACCCGCCATTGCCGGCGTGCTGTGGATCTTCATCTTCTCGCCGTCCATCGGCGTGCTGTCGTATGGGCTGGGCCAGCTGGGCTACAACTGGAACCACCTCATGAATGAGGGCCAAGCCATGGCGCTGATCGTCATCGCGTCGGTCTGGAAGCAGATCTCCTACAACTTCCTGTTCTTTCTGGCCGGCCTGCAGTCGATCCCCAAGTCGCTGATTGAGGCTGCGTCGATCGACGGCGCCGGTCCATGGCGGCGCTTCTGGAGCATTCAGCTTCCGCTGCTGTCGCCCACCACCTTCTTCCTGCTGGTGATCAACATCGTCTATGCCTTCTTCGACACCTTCGGCATCATCGACGCCATGACCGCCGGCGGCCCGGGCCAAGCGACCTCGATCCTGGTCTACAAGGTCTACCAGGACGGCTTCAAGGCGCTGGACTTGGGCGGTTCGGCCGCGCAGTCGGTGATCCTGATGATGATCGTGGTGGCACTCACCGTGGTGCAGCTCCGCTACGTCGAAAAGAAAGTGAACTACTGATGGTTGACCGTAGCCGCTGGCTCACCGTCCTGTCCCACACCGTGATGCTGCTCGGCGTGCTGGTGGTGGCTTTCCCGCTCTACTTGGCGCTCATCGCTTCGACCCATACGGCCGACGCCATTGTGCAAGTGCCCATGCCATTGCTGCCCGGCAGCAACATGTGGGAAACCTACAAGGCGGCGCTGTTCGGCGACGGCAAACTGGGCTCCAACACCACGGTGGCCCACATGATGTGGGTGAGCTTCGTCACGGCCATGGTGATCACGGTCGGCAAGATTGCCATCTCGCTGTTGTCGGCTTTTGCCATCGTCTACTTCCGCTTCCCGTTCAAGATGTTTTTCTTCTGGGCCATCTTCGTGACGTTGATGCTGCCAGTGGAAGTGCGCATCCTGCCCACCTACAAGGTCGTCGCCGACCTGGGCATGATCAACACCTACGCCGGCTTGACGCTGCCGCTGATCGCCTCAGCCACCGCGACCTTTCTGTTCCGCCAGTTCTTCCTGACGGTGCCGGACGAGCTGGTCGAAGCCGCCCGCATGGACGGTGCCGGCCCGATGCGCTTTTTCAAAGACATCCTGCTGCCGCTGTCGAAGACCTCGATTGCCGCACTGTTCGTGATCCAGTTCATTTACGGCTGGAACCAGTACCTGTGGCCGCTGCTCATGACCACCAGCGAGGACATGTACCCGGTGGTGATTGGCATCAAGCGGATGCTGGCCGGCGGGGAAGCAGCCAACGACTGGAACATTGTGATGGCCACCGCCATCCTGGCCATGCTGCCACCTGCGCTGGTGGTGATCCTGATGCAAAAATGGTTCGTCAAGGGCCTCGTTGATACTGAAAAATAATGACCTTGCGGGACAGATCTTCAGCTCTGTCCCCAACTGACTAGAAAAAATGGCTTCAATCCAACTCCACAACGTCACCAAGACCTACGGCAGCGGCAAGCACGCGCTGCAAGTCATCCACGGCATCAACGCCGATATCGCCGACCACGAGTTCATCGTCATCGTCGGGCCGTCGGGCTGCGGCAAGTCCACCTTGTTGCGCATGGTGGCCGGCCTGGAGGAAATCTCCGGCGGCGAGATTTCTATCGGCGGGCGGGTGGTCAACGACTTAGAGCCGTCCGAGCGCGACATCGCCATGGTGTTCCAGAACTACGCGCTGTACCCGCACATGAGTGTTTTCGACAACATGGCTTACGGGCTGAAGATCAAGAAAGTGCCGCTCACCGAGATCAAGGCGCGGGTCGACAAGGCCGCCGGCATTTTGGAGCTGGGCCAGCTGCTTGACCGCAAGCCCCGCGCCCTGTCGGGTGGCCAGCGTCAGCGCGTGGCCATGGGCCGGGCCATCGTGCGGCAACCGCAAGTGTTCTTGTTTGACGAACCGCTGTCCAACCTGGACGCCAAGCTGCGCGTGCAAACCCGGCTGGAGATTCAAAAGCTACACCGCGAGCTCGGCATCACCTCGCTGTTTGTCACGCACGATCAAGTGGAGGCCATGACCCTGGCCCAGCGCATGATCGTGATGAACGCCGGCCGGGTCGAGCAGTTCGGCACGCCTGAAGAGGTTTACAACCGCCCCGCCACCACCTTCGTGGCCAGCTTCATGGGCTCACCGCCCATGAACTTGCTCAAGCATCTTCGCAACTCAGACTTTGGCGGCACGGCAGGCGCTATTTTGGGCATTCGACCGGAGCACCTGCACATCTCCGACACGGGCTGGGCCGTGCAGGTCGAGGCGATTGAAATGCTAGGCGCTGAGCGTCTGGTGTATGGCCGCTTGGGCGATGAGGCCTTGATTGTCCGGATGGATGAAAGCCAACCATCTCCCGTGTTGGGCGCGACGATTCATGCGGCACCTCGAACCGATCGGTTGCATTGGTTTGACAGCGCCAGCGGACAGCGTTTATGACCGTCGCAGCAGACAAGGCTTGGCCTTATCCACGATGGATAGCGCACCGTGGAGCCGGCACATTAGCACCCGAAAACACG
>CANCCE010000166.1 GCA_947374505.1 Comamonadaceae bacterium
CCCATCTGCCCCTCGAAAAGGAAAGTGAAATGAAACTAGCCGACAACAAAGCCACCCTATCTTTCAGCAACGGCACGCCCAGCGTTGACTTGCCTGTTTACCAAGGCACCGTTGGCCCCGATGTGGTGGATATCCGCAAGCTGTACGCACAGACTGGCATGTTCACCTACGACCCTGGCTTCATGTCGACGGCGGCAACCCAATCAGCCATCACCTATATCGACGGCGACAAAGGTGAGCTGTTGTACCGTGGCTACCCCATTGAGCAGCTCGCCACCAACTGCGATTACCTCGAGACCTGTCACCTCTTGCTGTACGGCGAACTGCCTGACGCCAACCAGAAAAAAGATTTCGTCAGCCGCGTGACCAACCACACCATGGTCCACGAGCAGATGCAGTATTTCATGCGCGGTTTCCGCCGTGACGCGCACCCGATGGCCATCATGACTGGCTTGGTTGGCGCTCTCTCGGCCTTCTACCATGACAGCACCGACATCAACAATCCGGAACACCGCGAAATTGCCGCGATTCGTCTGATTGCCAAGATGCCGACCTTGGTCTCCATGGCTTACAAATACACCGTCGGCCAACCGTATGTGTACCCGCGCAACGACCTGAGCTACTCCGGTAATTTCCTGCACACGATGTTCTCCACACCGTGCGAAGAGTACAAGGTCAATCCAGTGCTCGAACGCGCCCTCGACCGCATCTTCATCTTGCACGCGGACCATGAGCAAAACGCCTCGACATCGACCGTGCGCTTGTGCGGTTCGTCGGGCACCAACCCGTTTGCGGCCATTGCTGCTGGCGTGGCCTGCCTCTGGGGCCCGGCCCACGGCGGCGCCAACGAAGCAGCACTGAACATGTTGACGGACATCCAAAACAGTGGCGGTGTCGAAAACATCGGTGAGTTCATCAAGCAGGTCAAAGACAAAAACTCAACCGTCAAGCTGATGGGTTTTGGTCACCGCGTTTACAAGAACTACGACCCGCGTGCCAAGCTCATGCAGGAAACCTGCAAAGAAGTGCTGCAAGAGATGGGTCTCGAGAATGACCCGCTGTTCAAGCTGGCGATGACGCTCGAAAAGATTGCCCTCGAAGACGATTATTTTGTCTCCCGCAAGCTCTACCCGAACGTCGACTTCTATTCGGGTATCGTCCAGCGCGCGATCGGTATCCCGGTGCCATTGTTCACCGCCGTCTTCGCTTTGGCGCGCACGGTCGGCTGGATCGCTCAGCTGAACGAAATGATCGGCGACCCTGAGTACAAAATTGGTCGTCCGCGTCAGCTGTTCACGGGTGCAACACCCCGCGATGTCAAGCCTATCGGTCAACGCTGAAGTGCTGATGGCTTTTTGAAAAGCCCATTCTGAAAAGCCTGCCGACCCTGTGTCGGCGGGCTTTTTACATCAAGAGCCGTTCATTTCAAAACACCCAAAACTCCACGATTGGCCACACCGTCTTGAAACACATCGCCAGTTCTGCCGCACTGCGGTTGGCTTTGGCTAGCGCGAAGTCACCTCAGTCGTGCAGTTGCGCACTAGGGGTCTGCACAGCATGGGAAAGTCTCGCTGAATACCGCTGGGAATCGGTGCAAATGACCGCGGTCGGCACCCTGCGAGACCCAGCAATAGACGAACCAAGCCTAGAGGAATGCCATCCGCAAGCCACGCGTTACGACTCACCGAACGCACCCATTGCGCCTGCCTATTTCCCCTACAACCAATGTGATGTGTGGCACTGCACACGCTGTGAACGCCACTTGTTGCGTTATACCGAATTTGGCGGTTACAACGTCGACCCGCGCGTGCGGGTGCTCGACATCGAGAAAATTATCGGCTGAGACTCGCATGACGACAAGCCCTGCCCCCCAAGCGCCCCAACAACCCTTCAGTGTGGCTGCAGTGCTATTGGCAGCAGGTGCAGGATCGCGCATGGGCTACAAGCCAAAATCATTGCTGGAGCTCGACGGTGTACCGCTGATACGCCGCCAGATCATGGCCTTGCAGGGCGCTGGCGTGACGGAACTGGTGGTCGTGCTGGGCCATCATGCGAGCAAGATAGCGCTGCAGCTGCAAGACTTGGCCGTCAAACCGGTCACCAACCCGAACACGCAGGCCAGCCCGATCTCTTCGCAGCGGCTGGGGCTGCAAAGCCTGAGTGGCCAGACCGACGCCGTGTTGATGGCGCTGGCCGATCAACCCTTGATCGACGCACAGGATGTTAGGCAACTGATAGACGCTTTCGAGCAACGGCCTGAGGGCACAAACCTGCTTTTTCCGCGCGTTGAAGGCCAACCTGGTAACCCGGTCATCTTCACGGCGGCGGTACGCATTGCCATGCTGGCCTGCCCGTCCGAGGTCGGCTGCAAGCAGTGGCGGCAGCAACATGCAGCGCAAGTTCAAGCCTTCGATTGCGATAACCCGCATTTTGTGCAAGACCTTGATACCCCCGAAGACATCGAAAAATTTAGCCAAAGCAGTGGCCGACAGTTGCAATGGCCGACCCCAACTCTTTCATCGCGTCTCTCATAGCTTTAAAATAAAAATCCCCGAAGGAAACAAATGCGAACCCTCTACGACAAGATTTGGGACGAACACGTCGTCCACACCGAAGAAGATGGCACATCCATCCTCTACATCGACCGCCATCTGGTCCATGAAGTGACCAGCCCACAAGCCTTTGAAGGCCTGCGCGAAGCCGGCCGCAAGGTCTGGCGCATCAGCTCCATCGTCGCCACCGCCGACCACAACACGCCGACCACCGGCTGGGAGCTGGGTTACGACGGCTTGACAGACGCGGTCGGCAAAGAACAAGTTCTTGCGCTGGACAGCAACATCGCGGAGTTCGGCGCTGCCGCCTACTTCCCGTTTCTCTCCAAGCGGCAAGGCATCATTCACGTCATGGGGCCTGAGAATGGCGCCACGCTGCCCGGCATGACCGTCGTCTGCGGCGACTCTCACACCTCCACGCACGGCGCCTTTGGCGCTCTGGCGCACGGCATTGGCACCAGCGAGGTCGAGCACGTCATGGCAACGCAAACGTTGCTAGCCAAAAAGGCCAAAAACCTGCTGATCAAAGTCGAAGGCACCTTGGCACCGGGCCTGACCGGTAAAGACATTGTGCTGGCCATCATCGGCAAAATAGGCACCGCTGGCGGCACTGGTTACACCATCGAATTTGGCGGCGCGGCGATCCGTGCGCTGAGCATGGAAGGCCGCATGACGGTCTGCAACATGGCGATCGAAGCCGGCGCGCGCGCCGGGTTGGTAGCGGTCGACCAAAAAACCATCGACTACGTCAAGGGCCGTTTACTTGCGCCCGGCACTGACCCAAAAACCGGCCAATTTGTCGGTGGCCCCGAGTGGGACATGGCGGTGCAATACTGGAACACCTTGCGCTCTGACGCTGGTGCCAAATTTGATGCCGTGGTCGAACTCGACGCCGGCAGAATCCGGCCACAGGTCACCTGGGGCACCTCGCCTGAGATGGTGCTGTCGATCGAAGACAGCCTGCCCGATCCGGACAAAGAAAAAGACGCCAACAAACGCGATGCCATCGAGCGCGCCTTGACCTACATGGGTCTGGCTCCCGGCAAAGCGATCAACGACATCATGATCGACAAAGTCTTTATCGGCTCTTGCACCAACAGCCGCATTGAAGATATCCGCGAAGCCGCGGCCATCGTGAAAAAGATCGGCCAAAAAGTCGCTAAAAACGTCAAACTCGCCATGGTCGTGCCGGGCTCCGGCTTGGTCAAGGAACAAGCAGAACGCGAAGGTCTCGACAAGATTTTTGTGGCCGCTGGTTTTGAATGGCGCGAACCAGGTTGCTCGATGTGCCTCGCCATGAATGCCGACCGACTGGAACCGGGTGAACGCTGTGCTTCGACCAGCAACCGTAACTTCGAAGGCCGTCAAGGCGCCGGCGGACGAACTCATCTGGTCAGCCCGGCGATGGCCGCCGCCGCCGCCGTGCATGGCCACTTTGTTGACATCCGTAAATTTTCTTAAATCCAAGAACCACCATGACCCGCAAAATCATCACTCTTTTTTGCGTCACGCTCTCTGTGCTCGTGACGGGCTGCAATACGATGCGCGGCCTCGGGCAGGACGTACAAAAAGCAGGCGCCGCGGTTGAAAACGCGGCCAAGAAATAAACCGACTACTCCCATGCAAAAATTCACCGTACACCAAGGCCTGGTGGCCCCCATGGACCGCGAAAACGTGGACACGGACGCCATCATTCCAAAGCAGTTTCTCAAGTCAATCAGGAAGACCGGCTTCGGCCCCAATCTGTTTGACGCCTGGCGCTACCTCGACGCCGGCTTTCCCGGCCAAGACCCGGCCTCACGCAAGCCGAACCCTGACTTCGTGCTGAACCAGTCACGCTACCAAGGCGCATCCGTCTTGCTGGCTCGCAAAAACTTTGGCTGCGGCTCCTCGCGCGAACACGCGCCTTGGGCCCTCGATCAATATGGCTTTCGGGCCATCATTGCGCCCAGTTACGCCGACATCTTTTTCAACAACAGCTTCAAAAACGGCTTGTTACCGATCGTCTTGCCGGAAGCCCAAGTGAGCCAGCTGTTTGCCGACGCCTTGGCGTTTCCAGGCTACCAGTTGACCATTGATCTCGAACGCCAAGTGGTGATCAAGCCGCAAGGCGAAGAACTCTCGTTCGACGTCCAGCCTTTTCGCAAGTTCTGTCTGTTGGGCGGTCTAGACGACATTGGCCTGACCTTGCGACACAGCGACAAAATCAAAGCCTTTGAGTCTGCGCGTCTGGCCACCAAACCGTGGCTAGCCCACACGCACCACGCTTAATCTTTCGACCTTTTGGGCTGACATCGCGCAACTTTGCGCCCCCCTTTAATTCGCGGCTTCGACCGCAACGCATGAATGGCTAGATGATGAAAATCGCAATACTTCCCGGTGATGGCATCGGCACCGAAATCGTGGCCGAAGCAGTCAAGGTTCTGAAAGTTCTAGATTTGGACATGACACTTGAAACCGCACTGGTCGGCGGTGCCGCTTTTGACGCTCACGGGCACCCCTTGCCTGAATCAACACTGGCACTGGCCAAGGCCTCGGATGCAATTTTGTTTGGCGCTGTCGGCGACTGGAAATACGACACACTGGACCGACCACTCCGGCCTGAGCAAGCCATATTGGGCCTGCGCAAAAACCTCGCCTTGTTTGCCAACTTTCGCCCAGCCATCTGCTACCCGCAATTGGTTGACGCTTCCAGCCTGAAGCGCGAGTTGGTGTCGGGCCTCGACATCCTCATCATTCGTGAGCTGACGGGAGACATTTACTTTGGCCAACCACGCGGTCGCCGCGTCGCCACCGACGGACACTTCCCGGGCAGCGAAGAAGCCTTCGACACCATGCGCTATTCGCGTCCGGAAATCGAACGCATTGCCCACGTGGCTTTTCAAGCGGCACGCAAACGCAGCCAACGCGTTACCAGCGTTGACAAAGCCAATGTGCTGGAAACCTTCCAGCTCTGGAAAGACGTGGTGACCGAAGTCGGCCTGCAATATCCTGACGTCGCGCTGGACCACATGTACGTCGACAACGCTGCCATGCAGCTGGTGAAAGCACCGAAAAAATTTGACGTGGTGGTCACCGGCAACATGTTTGGAGATATTTTGAGCGACGCTGCGGCCATGCTCACCGGCAGTATTGGCATGTTGCCATCGGCCAGCCTGAACGCTAAAAATCAGGGACTCTACGAACCGAGCCACGGCAGCGCACCAGACATCGCCGGCAAAGGCGTGGCGAATCCGCTGGCGACGATTTTGAGCGCCGCCATGATGCTGCGCTTCAGTTTGAACCAGCCCGAGGCTGCAGCACGCATTGAAAAAGCCGTGGACGCCGTCTTGAGCCAGGGCCTGCGCACGCCAGACATCTACAGCGAAGGCACCTCACGCGTCGGCACCGTCGAGATGGGGGATGCGGTTGTGAAGGCGTTGGGCTGAGTCCCCGTGAACGGAGTCTGCCCGCTTTTTTCGGCGTTACTCAGACGTCGAATTTATATTCTTTCCATGGAAACCGTG
>CANCCE010000167.1 GCA_947374505.1 Comamonadaceae bacterium
TCGGCCTGGCTTTGGCGGTCTTGTAAAAATAAAGCTGATCAGCGTCCGCCTGAGACGTCAACCAGCGTTCCATGCACGTAACTTGACAGCGGGCCGGCGAGGAAGGCAATGACTTCTGCGACCTCTTCGGCCGTGCCGGCGCGGCCCAGCGGCACGGTGGGTCCGATCTTGTTGATCAAGGCTTGGCCGCCATGGGCTTCGTGAATGGTGGTGTTGATGAGTCCCGGGCGCACTGCATTGACACGTATGCCGTGCGGTACAAGCTCTTTGGCCAAGGCAAAGGTGAAGCTGTCAATCGCGCCCTTCGAGGCTGCGTAATGCGCTTCTTCAGGCATGCCGCCGTGGCGCGCTGCAGCAGACGACATGTTGACGATGCTGCCGCCCTTGCCGCCGCGTTGCGTTGACATCAGGCGCGCCGCCTCGCTGGCGCAGAAAAAATAGCTCAGCACATTGGTGCGAAAAATATCGGTCAAGTGCGCATCATCGGCGTCCAGGATGGAGCGTGGTTCGCCCACAATACCGGCGTTGTTGACCAAGGCATCTAGCCGCCCAAAGGTCTTGTAGACCGAGGCAAACAGCTGTTTGATGTCCTCTCGATTGGCGACATTTGCCTTGACCGCCAGTGCCTGACCACCAGCCGCTTCGACCATGGCCACGGTCTCTAGGGCGGCCGTTTGGTTGCTGACATAGCTGAAGCCAATATTCCAACCTTGCTTTGCCAGCGCGACGCTCGCAGCCCGTCCGATACCGCGACTACCGCCGGTGATGAGGGCGGTGGGTTTGTTGCTCTGACTCATCTATTTTCCTGGGTGGGGGTTATGGCCTGGTTTGGCTGGTGACCGGAATTAAAAGCGCACATTTTCTGCGCCCTTGAGCTGCAGCATGTGCCGCGCTTCATCGGGCGTGGCGATCTCATGGCCCAAGCCTTCGATGATCTGCCGGACTTGCCGCACTTGCTCTGCATTGCTTTTGGCCAGTGTGCCTTTGCCCAGCCACAGGCTGTCTTCAAGGCCGACCCTGACATGCCCGCCCATGGCCGCGCTCATGGCGGCAATAGGTAACTGGTTTTTGCCCGCGCCCAGCACGGACCATTGATACTCTTTCCCAAACAGCCGGTCTGCCGTACGTCGCATGTGCATCACGTCTTCCGGGTGCATGCCAATGCCGCCCAAGATGCCAAAAACGGATTGCACAAACAGCGGCCCTTTGACCAAGCCGCGGTCCATGAAGTGGGCTAAGTTGTACAGGTGACCGATGTCATAGCACTCGAACTCAAAGCGTGTCTGGTTGGCAGAACAAGCCGCCAACGCGTATTCAATGTCTTTGAAGGTGTTCCGAAAAATCAGGTCGCGGCTGCCCTCAAGTGCTTCGCGTTCCCAGGCGTGTTTGAACTCGGTGAAGCGCTCCAGCATCGGGAACAATGCAAAGTTGAACGAACCCATGTTGAGCGACGCAACTTCCGGCGCGAAACGCATAGACGGTTGAATCCGCTCATCAATTTTCATGTACGGCGAGCCGCCGCTGGTGAGGTTGAGCACTGCATTGGTTTGGGCTTTGATCTGCGGCAGAAACTTGGCAAACGCCTCGGGCGTCTGGTCCGGTTTGCCGGTGATCGGGTCGCGCGCATGGAGGTGAATGATGGCCGCGCCGGCTTCAGCCGCACCCACTGAGGCCTCGATGATTTCCTCTGGCGTGATCGGCAAGTAGGGTGACATCGAGGGCGTGTGAATGGCGCCCGTGACGGCGCAGGTGATGATCACTTTTGACATGTTGAGAACTTCGGCTTTCTGGGCGGTAGGTTAATGATGGGTGATCACTCTGATCCTACAAGCCCCAAGCGGCTTCTCAATCGTGTTAACCCTCGACTGGCGTCTGCAGCAACACGTTCACGCTGCTGTAAAAAAGTTACACCCACAGACTGTGCCCTAGGCTGTGGATAAGTGCCTGAGCAACTCGATTGCGCGGCGCAGGCCTTGGCTTTGGAGCCCCTGCTCAGGAATTAAGCAACTGATCCGATCCGACGTGTCTGCTCAGTCGGACTTGATGTTGTTGTCTTGAATCAGCTTGCGATACATCTCGAACTGCGCCTTGGTCGCGGTGCCTAGTTCTTGGGCTGAGGAGCCACGCAATGTCACGCCGAGCGCGATCAATTTGTCGCGGGTAGCCGGGTCTGCCAAGGCTTTGCGCATGTCGCTGTTCAGGCGTTCGACAATGTCTTTCGGTGTGCCTGACGGCACGACCATTGCAAACCAGGAGTTGAAGAAAAAGTTTTTCAGACCGGACTCGTCAACAGTGGGAACATTCGGGTATTGAGCCAGACGCTTTTCGGTGGTGACGGCGAGTAGGCGAACCCGGTTGCCCTGAATCAACGATGTGACGGTGCCGAGTCCTTGCAGGGCGACATCCACCTCGCCAGCAGCCGCAGCGACCGCCGCAGGCGTGGCCCCCTTGTAGGGAATGTGAGTTACTTTGATGTCAGCGCGGGATGCAAAAAGAGCCATGGCCAGATGCTGAGGGCTGCCATTGCCGCCAGAGCTGTAGTTCAACTTGCCAGGGGATGCCTTGGCTGCAGCGATGAAGTCTGCGACTGTTTTGTAGGGTGAGTCGGCTTTCACCACCATGCCCCATTCGACGGTGGCAGCCAGCGACAGGGGATCAAAGTCGGTCAATGCGTTCCAGGGGACACGCGCATAAATATGCGGCAACATGGTCAAGATGCTGTCGTTGAAGCCCCCAAGGGTGTAGCCGTCCGGGGCGGCCTTGGCAACGCGGTCAGCGCCGATCAAGCCGGAGGAGCCGGTGATGTTTTCAATCACGATGTTTTGCCCCAAACTCTCCGACATTTTTTGGGTCAGGACACGTGCCGCGTTGTCGACGGCGCTGCCAGCCGCCAGCGGAATGATCATCTTGATCGGTTTATTCGGATAGCTGCTTTGCGCTTGCACGCTAGTTGCAAAAACCCAAAGTGTGATCGCAGTGAAAAGGCCTTGAGTGAGTTTTTTCATGGGGTTGTCTCCGGTTTAAATTAGATTTTTAGGTGGCTTTGCTGCGCAGTCCGAAGTTGTGCCAAGTGCTCAAGTCTGGCTGGTGACCAGTGGTGCGATGTTCAGTTCAGCCGCCAGGGCGACTAAATCGGCAAACAAGGGGGCCGGCAGTGGAATACCTTGCACCGAGTATTTTTGACGACGCTGATGGCTTTGCTCACCCGGTAACCAGATGCGCTCGACGTTCGGCAGACGTTCGCTGTCACGCAGGTCGCGCACGAGGTGGTCTAGTGATGACTTGAAGACGGCAGGGTCACCAAAGGCCTGCAGGTCGATCACCAGCACCGATTGACCGGTGTTGGTGGGCGTGATGTGGTCGTGATTGAAGTCGACCACATCGCGGCCCATGGCGGCACCGTTCAGGGTGCCTGCCAAAAGGCCGACGATGAGCGCTAACCCATAGCCTTTGTGGCCTCCGATGGGCAGTAAAAATCCTTCATCGGCGCGTTTCGGATCCAGCAAAGGCTTGCCTTGCCGGTCAATCATCCAGCCTTCCGGCATTTGCTCGCCGCGCTTGGCTTTGGCTTTGACCTTGCCATAGGCCGCGACCGTGGTGGCCATGTCGAGCACCACGGCGGGTTCGCTACCGGCGGGGATGCCTACCGCGATCGGGTTGGTGGACAGCAGCATCTCCATCCCGCCCCACGGTGGCAAATGGTTGGCGTTGCCGACTGCGAAATACAGCGCAATCATGTTTTGTTCGATCGGCTTGCGAACATACAGTGACGCCGGGCCAGCGTGGTTGCTAGCCCGGGCGCCGACCCAGGCAACGCCCGCAGTGCGGGCTTTTTCAATGGCGATGTCCACTGCGTGCGACATCACCAAATGCCCCATGCCGTTGTCGCCGTCAACCACGGCCATGGCGGCGCGCTCGGTGACGACCCGGATGTTGGGGTGGGTGTTGATGCCACCTGCCTGAATGCGTTTAACGTATTGGGGCAGGCGTATCACGCCGTGGCCGTCAGAGCCTTGCAGGTCGGCGTCAGCCATGAGGCCGGCGACTTTTGCCGCGTCTTGATCAGGCAGGCCGACGCTTTTCAAGGCGCTCGACATAAACAGACTGAGTTGATCAGCACTGACCAAAATGGAGGAGTGGTTCGTTGTCATCGGACTTTTTAGGGGTGTTTTGTGGTTATCTCAATTTGCCAGCGCCGGATCGCTCTTGTGGTCAATAGTTTCACCGATTTCGCCGCCCAAGGCTTCGATTAAATCTGGCAGCATAGCGGTTAGCTCGCCGGTCAAAATAGCGGCATCGGTATCAAAGCCATCGTCGTCTTTGCCGCCCTCCTGCACGCCATCCAACACGACGTCGAGCAGTTTGAGCTTTTTCACTTGCGCTGTTTCTGTCAGCACGAAAGATACCCGATCGTTCCAGGTCAGGGCCAGTTGCGTGGGGACTTTACCGGCTGCAATGTGCTGAGCGACTTCGTCGATTTCCAGTGTGTGGCGCGAGTAGCGCACGGTTGACTTTTGGTCATCGGGGGTCTTCAGTTCGCAGTCACGGTCAACCGTGAAACCGACCGGCGCCTCGCGACTGGACAGCCAGTGCGACATCGATGCTGCTGCTGACATGTTGGTCAATACGGGCTTGACGCCGAGGCCTGGCAGCGAGCCTGGAACCTCGCTCAAGGCTTCAATTAAAAAGGTGACGATTTTGTCCGCGCCAGACAGGCTGCCGGTGTCGACCACCAGGAAGTGGTTGACCGGGTCAATCCACAGCAAGGTGGTTGAGCGCTTGGTGAAAGCGCGTGGTAGCAGGTCAAAAATAACTTGCTCTTTGAACTCTTTTTTGATTTTTGATCCGACGCGTTCTTGTCCGGTTTCTTGTTTGTATTTTTCGATGAGGTCATCAACCGCAGACTTGACGGCCGATGCGGGCAGGGGGCGCCGCTCGGTACACAACTTGAGAATAATTTGCCCGCCGATGCTTTCGAGCATAGAGATGCTTTTGTTGCCGCGCGGTGGCACCCAGCCATTGGCTTCAGGCTGGGTCGGGCCGCAGGGCACAAAGCGGGTGGCTTGCAGTGCTGATTCAAAAGCGTCCAGGGGTGGCATGACGAAGTCGGAGGCGATACGGAAAAAGGAGGCAGTTTTGAACATGCAATGCGGTCGTTGAAAAAATGAAGTCGTTGAGTGGAGGCTAGGGGTAGCGTGCTGACGTTGATCGACGCTAAGCGAAGTGATTCAAATTTAGGCGATGTCAATCACGTGTGTGTCAAAGCGACCTTTGCGCCGGTCGTCAAAGTAGTGTTCGAGGGTTTCTTTGACTGTTCGAAAAGCGATCTCGTCCCAGGGGATTTCAGCCTCTGTGAATAAGCGCGCTTCGATGGTTTCATGGCCTGGATTGAAGTCCGGGCTGAGCAGACGCGCACGGTAATAGAAATGCACCTGGCCGACCCGCACCACGTTCATCACGGTGAAGAGATCCTGCATTTCATACTCGGCACCTGCTTCTTCGTCGGTCTCCCGGGCTGCACCTTGGGCCGTGGTTTCGCCAAGCTCCATGAAGCCGGCGGGCAGCGTCCATTTTCCCCGGCGAGGCTCAATATTGCGCTTGCACAGCAACACCTGATCGCCGCTGTGACCCCAAACCGGCACAGTGCCAACCACGTTGAGCGGATTTTCATAGTGGACGGTGTGACAGAGGGTGCAAATAGCGCGATGGCGAGTATCGCCATCATCTGGCAGTCGATAGACAACGGCAATGCCGCATTCGCGGCAATGTTTGATAGGGGGGCGGAGCATCAAATAAGTGTAGCGCTTTGGCAGAGCTATGAGCGTTTTGGCAATCGGTTTTGACATACGCCGGCGCAATAAAAACGCCGGCAGAGGCCGGCATTTTTATTCAGTCGCAAGAGCCTCCTCAGGCCTTGGTTGTTTTCGTGTGTTTTTCGATCAGGCTGCGTGCAGTGTCCAGCAGTTTTTTGCCGTCAAAGCCGCGCTTGTCCATGTCTTGCACCCACTCAACCTCGACGGCGCGGGACTTGCGGCGGAATTCCTGTGCTTCAGCCTG
>CANCCE010000168.1 GCA_947374505.1 Comamonadaceae bacterium
ACCATCATTGGCGAGGAACTGACAGCGGTCAAAACAGAATTCGGCCAGACAAAACTTGGCGCCCGCCGCAGCCTGATTGAGCACAGCTCGTTTGACCTGAGCACCGAAGACCTGATCACACCGACTGACATGGTGGTGACCTTGTCGCACCTGGGCTACGTCAAGAGTCAGCCTCTGAGCGAATACCGCGCGCAAAAACGCGGTGGACGCGGCAAACTGGCCACAGCCACCAAAGAAGACGATTGGGTCGACCAACTCTTCATCGCCAACACGCATGACTACATGCTGTGCTTCTCTAACCGCGGCCGACTTTACTGGCTCAAGGTATGGGAAGTTCCAGCCGGCTCGCGCGGTTCGCGCGGTCGCCCGATCGTCAACATGTTCCCCTTGCAAGAAGGCGAAAAAATCACCGTTGTGCTGCCACTCACTGGCGACAACCGCAGCTTCCCGGCAGATCGTTATGTCTTCATGTCGACCTCCATGGGCACCGTCAAGAAGACACCGCTGGATGACTTCAACAACCCGCGAAAAGCCGGCATCATTGCCGTCGCCCTCGACGACAACGACTACCTGATCGGCGCTGCGCTGACCGACGGCAAGCACGATGTGATGCTGTTCTCAGACGGCGGCAAGGCTGTGCGTTTTGACGAAAATGATGTGCGCCCGATGGGCCGCACGGCCCGCGGCGTGCGCGGCATGATGTTGGAAGACGGCCAAAATGTCATCGCCATGCTGGTCGCAGAAGACGAGTTGCAAAGCGTGCTGACGGCCACTCAAAACGGCTACGGCAAACGCACCTCGATTGACGAATACACGCGTCACGGACGCGGCACCAAAGGCATGATCGCGATCCAGCAAAGCGAGCGCAATGGCAAGGTCGTGGCCGCCACGCTGGTTCACCCTGACGACGAGATCATGCTCATCACCGACCGCGGCGTGCTGGTTCGCACCCGCGTCAGCGAGATCCGTGAAATGGGCCGCGCTACGCAAGGTGTGACCCTGATCGGGCTCGACGACGGCTCGCAATTGAGCGGGCTGCAACGCATTGTTGAAAACGACGCCACATTGGACGATGCGGAACCTAATGACAACAACGACACCCATCCGGAAGCCACTGAATGAAGAGATTAATCTCAGCCCTTGCTCTTACAACACTCGGCTTTAGCGCTGGGGCGCAAGCCCCACAAACGCCAGCTGTAGCACCCGTAACAGCCAGCTCGCAAGCACCGTTCGCTCCCGATCCCAAACTGGAATGGGCAAGCAAAGTTGTGGTCTTACAGCAAGGACCTGACATGGATCGTCTGGTGGCAAGTCTCGCCAGCGGAACAACTCAGGACATGATCAACAATTGGCAACCGCGCTTGCTCGCCAATGTGGCCAAGCCTCAGCAAGCCAAAGTTTCCGCCGACTTGAACAAAGAGTTGCAAAAATACGCCGATGAAGTCAGCAAGATCATTCGCAGCAAACTCCCACAAGTCGGCACCGACGCTTTGGTTCCGCTTTACATGGAGCGATTCACGCTTGAAGAACTGAAGCAAATTGCCACTTTTCTGGAAGCCCCGGCGATCAAAAAATACCAAAGCATCGCACCTGAATTGGGTTCTATTTTTACCGGTAAGCTGGTAGAAGCTTCGCGAGCAGAAGTTATCGCTAAAGCCAAGCTGTTTGACGAAGCAGCAACCCGAATTGTCGGACCGGCACCGGCACTGACACCGGCTCCAGCAGCACAGCCTAAGCCAGCCGCATCGACTGCCAAACCAACCAAAAAATGAGTCGTCCCTATAATTTTTCGGCAGGCCCCGCAGCGCTGCCTGAAGACGTCCTCGAACGCGCCGCAGCCGAGATGCTGGACTGGCACGGCAGCGGCATGAGCGTCATGGAAATGAGCCACCGCGGCAAAGAGTTTGTCTCAATTTATGAGACTGCAGAAGCTGACATTCGAGAACTGCTAGCTGTGCCCGAAGAGTTCAGCATCCTCTTCATGCAGGGCGGCGGCATTGCAGAGAACGCGATTGTTCCGTTGAACCTGTCCCGCGGTGAACAAGCTGATTACGTGGTCACGGGCAACTGGAGTGAGCGTTCGCAAAAAGAAGCTCGCAAGTACTGCCAGGTCAACATTGCAGCCAGCAACAGCGCTGACGGCCATACCAGTCTGCCCGCACCTGCCACATGGCAATTGCGGAACGACGCGCGGTATGTCCACGTCTGCACCAACGAGACCGTGCATGGCGTTGAAATCCATGAGTTGCCCGACCTCAATGCGCTCGGCAGTCAAGCACCGCTGGTGATTGATATGTCTTCACACATGGCGTCACGGCCGGTCGATTGGTCGCGTGTTGGTTTGGCTTACGGTGGCGCCCAAAAAAACGTCGGCCCCGCCGGCGTGACGTTGGTGTTTGTCCGCAAAGACTTGCTCGGCCACGCGATGCAGCACTGCCCTTCAGCTTTTGACTACAAGATTGTTGCGGACGCTGAGTCGATGTACAACACGCCGCCCACGTACGGCATTTACATCGCCGGCCTGACTTTTCAATGGCTGAAAAAGCAAGGTGGCATCGCCGCCATCGAGCAACGCAACATCGCCAAAGCCAAGCTGCTGTACGACTTCATTGACGGCTCTGATTTCTACACCAGCCACGTCGCCAAAAACTGCCGTTCGCGCATGAACATCCCGTTTTTTCTGGCCGACGACAAACTCAATGACGCTTTCTTAGCGCAAGCCAAAGCGCGCGGCTTGTTGCAGCTCAAAGGCTATAAAACTCTGGGCGGTATGCGTGCCAGCCTCTACAACGCTATGCCACTGGCCGGCGTAGAAGCGCTGGTGAGTCACATGCGAGAATTTGAACAAAAACGCGCCTGACCTGCGTCAGACAACAGGACAACATGACACCCAATCTTCCAGACTTACGAATCCAAATCGACAAGCTCGACAAAGAACTGCTGGCGCTGCTGAACCAGCGGGCCCATGTGGCCGAGCAGGTTGGCGAAGTCAAGAAGCTGGAAGGCACGCCCTTCTTCAGACCTGATCGCGTCGCTGCCGTGATCGACAAAATTAAGCAAGCCAACACCGGCCCCCTAAAGAACGAACACGTCGCCGCCATCTGGAACGAGATCATGTCGGCCTGCCTGGCGCTGGAGTCGCCTGTGCGCGTAGCGTATCTTGGCCCTGCGGGGACCTTCAGCGAACAAGCCGCTCTTAATTTTTTTGGCACCAGCATTGAGCATGTGTCGTGCAACAGCATCGACGAAGTCTTCCGCGCAACAGCGGGCGGCAGCGCCAACTATGGCGTGGTACCGGTCGAAAATTCCACCGAAGGCGTGATCTCGCGCTCGCTGGATCTGTTCCTGACATCGCCGCTGCACATCATTGGCGAAACCAGTCTGCTGGTGCGCCACAACCTGTTGCGCCTGTCCGATTCGCTCGAAGGCATTGAAGTGGTGTATGCCCATCCGCAGGCACTGGCCCAGTGCCAAGGTTGGCTGACGGCGCACTTGCCCAACGCCGAACGCCGCACAGCGTCGAGCAATGCAGAAGGTGCCCGGCTGGCGACCACCAACCCGGCTTGGGCCGGCATCGCCAGCGACCGGGCCGGCACGCAGTTTGGCCTGCACACGGCGGCCCACGCGATCCAAGACGACGCCTTTAATCGCACGCGCTTTGCCGTGGTCTGTCTGCCGCAAACGCTGCCCTCACCACCACCATCGGGCAAAGACTGCATCAGCCTGATCGTCTCGGTGCCGAACCGGCCTGGTGCGGTGCACGACATCCTCGGCCCCCTCAAAACACACGGTGTGTCGATGACGCGTTTTGAATCCCGGCCAGCCCGCTCGGGCCAGTGGGAGTATTACTTTTACATCGACCTGCAGGGGCACACGTCTGAGCCGCATGTCATTGCCGCACTGAAAGAATTGCAGCATCTCTGCGCCTTCTTCAAAGTGCTGGGAACTTACCCCGCCGGTGATTGAGAACCCCATGATGTATGAGCAACTCGGTCTGATCGGCTGCGGCCTGATGGGCAGCTCGTTTGCACTGGCCCTCAAGCGCGCTGGGCTGGTCAAGCGCGTCGTCGGCTTTAGCCCCTCGAAGAGCACCACCGAACTCGCCCTGAAGATGGGCGTGATTGACGCCATTGCCAGCTCAGCGGCAGAAGCGGCCACAGGTTCTTATGTGATTTTGCTGGCAGTGCCGGTGGCTGCGACAGAAGCAACTTTGATCGCCATTCAACCCGTCATCACAGCCACCACGTTGGTGATGGACGTTGGCTCGACCAAGCGCGACGTCGTGAACGCCGCTTTGCAAGCGCTTGGCAATCGGCTGCCCTGCTTTGTGCCGGCACATCCCATCTGCGGCCGCGAAGTCTCGGGCGTCCAAAACGCGCTGGTTGATTTGTACACCGGCAAAAAAGTCATCCTCACGCCGCTGCCCGAGACTGCCGCCGTGCAACTTCAGCAAGCCGGTGAGCTTTGGACGGCACTGGGTTGCATCGTCAGCGAGATGTCGCCGCAAACGCACGACGCGGCTTACGCCGCCGTCAGTCATCTGCCGCATTTGCTGGCTTTTTCCATGATGCTCAGTTTGGAATCACAAGCCGATGGCGAACAGTACTTGTCGCTGGCGGGGCCGGGCTTTCGTGATTTCAGTCGCATCGCTGCTGGCGAGCCAGCCATGTGGCGCGATATTTTTCTAGCCAACCGGGATGAGCTGCTGGCGCAATCGCAACACTTCAAGGCCAGCCTGCAAGCCCTTGAAAAATTGATCGAAGCCGGCGACGCGGCATCCCTTCAAGACAGCATCCGTCAAGCCAGCCAAGCCCGCGCCAACTGGCAACACACGCCCGCCGCTTCAGCCAAATAACCTTTCTGCCTTCCTGATGAGAGCGGGTGCTTCATGTTTGACATCGAATTTCTAGACATTCCGCCATTGACCGGTGCACACGGCACGGTTCGCCTGCCGGGCTCTAAAAGCATCTCCAACCGGGTGCTGCTGCTGGCAGCGATGAGCCAAGGTGAAACCGTGGTGCATGACTTGCTGGCCTCAGACGACACCGCCGTGATGCTGGCCGCACTCAAGCAACTCGGCTGCTCGGTCGAGCAAACCGGTCACACGGCGGTCATTGGCGGTTTGGGCGGTAAGCTGATCAACACCCAAGGCAAATTGTTCATGGGCAATGCAGGCACGGCCATGCGCCCGCTGACAGCCGCCCTCGCCCTGCTGGGTGGCGACTTTGAACTTTCGGGCGTGCCGCGCATGCACGAGCGCCCTATCGGCGACTTGGTCGACGCGCTGCGTCAACTCGGTTGCGGCATTGACTACTTGGGTGAGGACGGCTTCCCCCCGCTGCGGCTGCGGCCCGGTCAACTCAGGCTGGACGCCCCGATCCAAGTGCGCGGCGATGTGTCGAGCCAGTTCCTGACGTCACTGCTGATGGCACTGCCGCTGGTGGCCGAGCGCGACATTCGCATCGAGGTCTCGGGCGAGTTGATCTCCAAACCGTACATCGAGATCACGCTGAACTTGCTGGCCCGCTTCGGCATCCACGTGCAGCGCGACGGCTGGCAAAGCTTCACCATTCCGGCCGGCAGCGCCTACCAGTCGCCGGGCGAAATTCACGTTGAAGGTGACGCCTCATCGGCCAGTTATTTTGTCGCGCTCGGGGCCATCGCCACCGGCGCAGACCCCAGCCACGCGATTGAAGTCTGGGGCATTGGCTCGGGCTCGATTCAAGGCGACATTCGCTTTGTAGAAGCCGCGCAACTGATGGGTGCCAAGGTTGAAAGCAGCCCGAACTCGCTGAAAATTTCGCGCGGAGCCTGGCCCCTCAAAGCCATCGACCTCGACTGCAACCACATCCCCGACGCCGCCATGACGCTCGCCGTCATGGCGCTGTACGCTGACGGCCAAACAACGTTGCGCAACATCGCCAGTTGGCGCGTCAAAGAAACAGACCGCATTGCCGCCATGGCCTGCGAGCTGCGCAAGCTCGGAGCAGAGGTTGAAGAAGGCGCGGACTTCATCCGCATCACGCCGCCGAAACAATGGCACAGCGCCGCCAT
>CANCCE010000169.1 GCA_947374505.1 Comamonadaceae bacterium
TTGGAGCTGATTCCGTTGAGCGCAGCGCTGTTCGTCGCCATGCGCTCGACCATGGCCAGCAGCGCTGAGCTGTCCGACATGCGTCGGCACGGCAAGTTAGCGGCTATCACCGCGCAAGGCCGTGACCCATTGCGTCAAGAAGTCATGCCGCGTGTGGTGGCCGGCGTTTTTGCCAGTGTCACGCTGGCGGCGCTGAGCTGTGTGGTCGCGCTGGTGTTGGCGTATGTGGCAGTGTATGGTTTCAATCTGTCGGCACTACCCGCTTACACGCGACTTTTTGGCCAGGTGTTCAACCCGGCGGTGACGCTGATTTTTGTCTTGAAGACGCTGTTTTTCAGCTTGGCCGTAGCGCTCATGCCGATGGCCTCCGCCATGTTGGATGAGGTCCCGGGTGGGGTCCGGCATGGTGCTGAGTTGCGTGCGTTGGCGCGCATGTTTGTGCTTATCTTGCTGATCGAAGTGATCTCGCTGGTTGGCAACTACTATTGAAAATTGTGTTGATTTTTATTGGATCTGAATGTCATCTTTGAGCGATTCTGAACCCGTGCCCCCAGCACGCCGCCTTGAGCTCAAGGCCATGCTGCTGCTGGCTTTCATGTTGGCACTGGTGCTGAGCTCTGCTGTCTACGTTTTGTATGCGCGTGGTGCTTTTGAAAGCACGCAAAAACTCGTGCTGGTCAGCGATGATTCTGAAGGCGTGGTGGTCGGCATGGACATGACTTTTGCGGGCTTTGCGATTGGCCGCGTGAGCCGCATCGAACTGGCCCCTGATGGTAAGGCGCGCATTTTGGTTGATGTGCCCCTCAAACAAGCTCACTGGTTGCGCCAGTCGAGTGTCTTCACGCTGGTACGGGGACTGGTGGGCAACACCAATATCCGCGCCTACAGTGGCATTTTGACCGACCCGCCTTTGCCCGATGGTGCCGTGCGGGAGGTCTTGCGTGGCGATGCGTCGGCCGATATTCCGCGCCTGATGTCGGCTGCGCGTGAATTGGTGGAGACCGTGCAAACGTTGGTTAGCAACCAAGGTGCTTTGGGTGGCAGCTTGGCCAATGTGCAACAGCTGACCGAGAAACTCAAAGGCCCGACCGGCGCGCTCGGTGTGTTGCTCGGCAATGATGTTGAAGCCAAAAAATTACTGCTCACGCTGGAGCGCACCAACACCTTGCTGGCGCGTCTGGACGGGCTGACCTTGCGCGCCGACACACAGGTGTTTGGACCCGGTGGCGTGATGCCCGAAACCCGCGCCACCATTGTCCAACTCAACGCCTTGCTGGGTGAAGCCCGCGGCAGTCTGAAGCGGGTCGACGCGGTGCTGGTCGAAGCCCAGGCGGTGGGTGTCAATGCCAAGGTTGCCACCGCAGACCTGGGCACACTGCGGGCTGAAGTGGAGAGCAGTTTGATCAAGGTCGACAGCCTGGTCAAAGAGGTCAACCGAAAATGGCCGTTTGCCCGTGAGACGGAGGTGAAACTGCCATGACTGTTTTTCGTTCTCGACTTTTTACCCTTGCATCCGCTGTCTGTTTGTTGCTGTCGGCGTTGTTATTGCACGGCTGCAGCAGTCAGCCGGCGGTGCCGGACTGGCAACTCAGCGCCAAGAGCGCCAGCGACCGTTTCGTCACCGCTTACCTGACGGGCAACAAGCGCGTCGAGGCGCTGGAGTTTGACAAGGCCAGGCAGGCGCTGTCCAGCACCGGCCGACCAGACGCCTTGGCCCGGCTTGAACTGCTGCGCTGCGCAACCCGCGTGGCCAGTTTGGTGCTGGAGCCTTGTAACGGTTTTGAGCTGCTGCGTGCCGATGCGACGGCGGCTGACCAAGCGTATGCCGACTACTTGGCCGGACGCGGCACAGGTCAGAACGCCGCGCTGTTGCCGGCTGCCCAGCAACGCTTGGCCTCGGCCGCCCCCACCGCACAAGCCAGCGTGATGCAAGCCATGGACGAGCCGCTGTCACGGCTGGTCGGTGCGGGTGTGTTGTTGCGCACCGGTCAGGCCAGTCCAGCCGCCTTGACGCAAGCGGTAGACACCGCGTCGGCCCAAGGCTGGCGTCGCCCTTTGTTGGCTTGGCTCGGTGTGCAGGCTTTGCGGGCCGAGCAAGCGGGTGACATCGACGAGGCGAAACGCCTGCGCCGCCGCATGGACCTTGCCGCCCCATGAGCTACAGCGTTCGTTTGTTTGCGTATGAAGATGTCAGCGAGCTGGAAAAGCGCGCGGCCGAGAAGCGCTTTTGCACGGCTTTGAATGAAGCTTTGGGCGATGCGTCGCTGGTGCTGCCGGTGTATTCGATGTACCGCAAACTGGTGGCGGTGTATGGCGAGTCGCCGTCAGCGGATGTCTTGAGCACCGAAGAGCTGGAGATTTTCAACCAGTGGCAGGCCGCTGAATCGGCCGCGCTGACGGCGGCCCTAGGTCCGCATCGCTACATGGGCGAAGCGGAGTTTGACATCAGGGCGTGAGGTCGTCGTCACCTTCGTCGAAGCCATCTGCCTGATGGGCTGGTAGTTCACCGGCAGGCCTAATTCGGCGTATGCCTTCTTTGGCTAGGACCTCGACAAAAAACTGCTCCGCGCCTTCGGCCACAGCGGCGTCGATGCGCTTGATGGTTTCTGCCAAGTGCACGACTTCAGCGGAGTCTTCCGTGCTGCCGAACTTACAGTCGAAGTCCCAAAAATCCACGCCGGCTGGCAGTGGCACGCGTCGTTGACGTTTGACGTACTTGCGGATCTCGTGTTTGTGGGCGTCCAGCACGCGGTCCGGGTTTTTGCCTTCGACCTGAAGTTTGAACGTTTTTCTCACGGGTGCCTTAAATATGATGTTGGTGTGGTGTCGTTGCGGTCTAGCGCAGGGGGAAGCAGTGCGGCGCTTGCGCCTGCCTGTCGGGAGCCCATGATTATGCGGCCTCAAGCGTCGGCTCGCCCGGCTGGCGCTTAAAATCGCCCCTTTCGCTTTCAGAATACCTCCCTGCATGTCTTTCTCAACACTCGGCTTGTCGCCGTCCCTACTTCGCGCCTTGGCTGGCCTGAACTACACCCAGCCCACGCCGGTGCAAGCGGCCGCCATTCCGTTTATTTTGGCGGGTCGCGATGTGTTGGCGTCGGCTGAGACCGGTTCTGGCAAGACGGCGGCGTTTTGCCTGCCGATTCTGCAAATGCTGGCGGCTGTGCCGAGCGGCCGGCCACGGCGGGTGAGAGCGCTGATTCTGGTGCCAACACGGGAGCTCGCCGTGCAAATTGGCGAGGTCGCGCGCTTGCTGGCGCTGCAAGTCGCGCCTGAGCTCAAAGTCACCGTCGTCTTTGGCGGTGTCTCGATCAACCCGCAGATGATGGGGCTGCGCAGTGGCACCGACTGGGTGGTAGCGACGCCCGGCCGCCTGCTGGATTTGATTGACCACAATGCGCTCGATTTGTCGGCGGTGCAGACGCTGGTGCTGGACGAAGCCGATCGGCTGCTCGACCTCGGCTTTGACGAAGAACTGAAGCGGATTCTGGCCTTGTTGCCTGCCCGCCGGCAAAACCTGTTTTTCTCGGCCACCTTGCCTGCGCCAGTGCAGACTTTGGCGGCCGGCTTGCTGCAGTCGCCGGCACGCGTCGAAGTGTTGCCCGAGGTGCTTGAAATCAGCGCCATTGCCCAGCTGGCGATTGAAGTCGACAGCAGCCGGCGCACCCAGTTGCTGCGGCACCTGATCACGCAAAGAAAATGGAGCCGTGTACTGGTCTTTGTGGCCACCAAGCACGCGGCCGAAATAGTCGCCGACAAGCTCCGCAAAGCCGGCTTGGAAGCCGAGCCTTTTCATGGCGAGTTGAGTCAAGGCAAGCGCACGCAAGTGCTGCTCGACTTTAAAAACTCAGACGTCAAAGTGGTGATTGCGACCGATGTGGCGGCTCGCGGCTTGGATGTGGCCTTGCTACCGGTGGTGGTTAATTACGACTTGCCGCGCTCGGCCGTGGACTACGTTCACCGCATTGGCCGGACCGGGCGCGCGGGCGAGTCTGGCTTGGCCGTGAGCTTTGTCAGCCCAGCCACCGAGGCGCATTTCAGGTTGATCGAAAAGCGTCAAGGCTTGAGCGTGCCGCGTGAGCAGGTGGCCGGTTTTGAGCCGACCGACGTGGCACCGGTGCTGGCCGCCACTGAAAGCCGTAGCGCGGCGGGCGAGTCCACCGGCGGCATCAAAGGCAAGCGGCCGAGCAAGAAAGACAAGCTGCGCGCAGCGGCCTTGCAGGCGAGTGGCGAAGACGTCTGACATCAGTTCAGCGCTGCTGAGCCAACTGCGACTGCGTCCAGCGCACGATGTCAGCCGCCCCCATGGCGCCCGGTTGGCGGGCAATTTCCCGGCCATTCAAAAACAGCGCCAAGGTGGGAATACTGCGGATGTTGTAGCGTGCGCCCAAGTTCTGGGCCTCTTCGGTGTTGACCTTGGCGACCCGCACCTGCGGCTCCAATTGCTGTGCGGCTTGCTCGTAGGCAGGAGCCATCTGCCGGCATGGCCCGCACCACGGGGCCCAGAAATCCACCAAAATTGGAATGTGATCGCGCTGCAAGTGCTTGTCAAAAGCCGCCTCCGTCATGGCCACGGACTGGCCGCTGAACAGCGCTTGGTGGCATTGACCGCAGTCGGTCGCCTTGCCCAAGTCGGCCTTGGCGACGCGGTTGGTGGTTTGGCAGTGGGGGCAAACAATGTGCAAAGTAGCGGGGGTTGTCGATGTTGTCATACGGCATATTTGGGGATGCCGGCCGCCGCTTCAAGCCTGTGCGTTTGTCGGCATCCCGGCCCCAAGAAGTTCAGCCGTTCCCAAGACCTTTAGAATCGAGCGCCCTGAGGCATGGCCTGATTTTTAACTTGATTTGTACCCCTTGAATCCATCCGACACCCTCCACACGCCTGAAGAACCCGAACTTGTCCAGCAACCGCGCTTGTGGCAGGACAATGGCTGGACCGCACGGGTGCTGAAAAATGAAGACGATGATGGCTGGGCGGTGGCGATGATCAAAGACGGCGAACCCGAGCCGGCCTTGATCGGACCGTGGACCATGGGTCGCGACAAGAAAAATCCGAAACCACTCGACGGCACCGCCTTCAACACCTTGGTGAAGACCGCGTCTGAATTTGTGCGCCGGCACGAGCAGCAATTGCATGCCTCGCTGCACCAGAGCATCACTGTCACCGCCAGTACCGCGCAACGTGTGACGGTGTCGCTCGACATCGTGCCGGATGAAGACAACCCCTATGGCACCTTGCGTGCCCACGATGACGCTGGCGAGTTGCTGGCCGACGTGCGTGTGGCGGCATCGTTCAAGCTCAACCGAAGCAGCGCTATCGCGTGGGCTGACCAGCAATTCAAGAAGCCGGGCTGAACTCGATGGTCAATTTGAGGGGCGCAGCCCAGGCCTGCGGCATTGACTTTGGCACTTCTAATTCGACTGTCGGCTGGCATCGTCCAGGCCAGGCCGCACTGCTGGCGCTGGAGAGTGACAAGCTGACCTTGCCATCGGTGGTTTTTTTCCATGCCGAAGACAGCGTGACCAGCTACGGCCGTGCGGCTCTGGCCGACTACCTGATCGGCGATGAAGGCCGGTTGATGCGCTCGCTGAAAAGCCTGCTCGGGACCTCCTTGATGGACGACTTCACCGAAGTTGCGGGTCGGGTGTTGCCGTTTCGGGAACTGCTGGCGCTGTTCATTGGCGAGCTCAAAAGCCGGGCGGAAGCGTCTGCCGGACAAAGCTTCAGCAGCGCGGTGCTCGGGCGGCCGGTTTATTTTGTCGACGACGATCCGCAGGCTGACAAGGTGGCCGAGAACACACTGGCCGAGATCGCCCGTGCCACGGGTCTGCGTCACATCGAGTTTCAGTACGAGCCGATTGCGGCTGCCTTTGATTACGAATCACAGATCAGCCGCGAAGAGCTGGTGCTGGTGGTCGACATTGGTGGCGGCACCTCGGACTTTGCGCTGGTTCGCCTGAGCCCTGAGCGGGCCGGCACGCTGGATCGCAAAGACGATATTCTGGCCAGCGGCGGTGTGCACATCGGCGGCACCGACTTTGA
>CANCCE010000170.1 GCA_947374505.1 Comamonadaceae bacterium
TGATCGAACAGGACCGCCTGGGTTTCAGACCAGTCGCGCTTGTAGGATTCGTCGCCGATGGTGAAGTCGTAATCCGCGCAACCACGCGCAATGGCATACCGCATCAACTCTTGCAGGTGGACCGCGCCCGGGCTGAAACGGGCCATGTCCCCGTCCGAATGGCTTGCCAGCAGGTGGTAGTAAGTCCCTTGGAAGATCAGGCCCAGATTGACAGCGCCTGCAGCCGAGCCGACATCCAGCCGACTCACATGAGCGAAGTCGCACGCGCCGGAATCGCTGGCAAGTGCTCGATAAAACGCTGACCAGCCCGGCCGCTCAAAGATGTTCCGCGCACCCATGCGTGCAAACGACAACGTCTTCTGGGAAATCAAGGTGTCGACGGACCGCGCGATCTCCTCGGATCCCGTGGACGTGGCAAATTCGATCGCACCCATGGCGCTGAGTCGGTTGCGTTTGGTGCGTTCACGACCGCGCGTGGATGGGGAGCGTTTGCTGGCGTAGAAAGTCTCCCAGTCAGCATTCAAATGGGTCCGGTAGGCATGATCAGGATGCGGACTGACCGGCAGACCCAGAAAGGGATTCGGCTTGTGCCCCAAGGTGGCCGGCATGCGGACAAATTCAATCAGGTCGAAACGCCAATGCTGCTCCGACTGGATGCGTTGAAGGATGTGCCGCCAGAGCGCCAAAAAGTCCTTGCCGGAAATCAGCTGCAGCAGATGAGGTGCCAGCAGTGGCGCGTTGTAGTCGTTGTTGTCTGAGCCCAACCATGTCAGCGTTCTCACCAGACCGTGACGCTCGACGGCCAAGGGCAGGATAAATAGCAACTCGCCATGGTCGTCACGACCCACGGCAATGGCGGCACGCGTCCCCTTGGGTTGCCCGATATGACACAGCCAAGTTGACAGCCAAGTGAAAGACTGAAAAACCGTGCAGTCTGCGCGCTGTTCAAAACGGCGCCAGTCGGCTTCGATTTCTAACATGTCCGCATGCAATGACACCTGCATATTAAGGCTGGCTCACTTCATGGCATTGGTGTGAGCAGGCTCGCCTACCGTGCGCCGCTTGAACACCGCGTTACTTTGATTCATGCCCACTCTCCCGCTCCAAGGTCTCTTGCTAAAACGGTGGACCCTCGTCTACTTCAGGCCCGCCATGGACATTTATTCTGTCGCCCCGACAGCCTTTGCGCCACGTCAATTTGTCCCGAAATCGATGTAAGAAATGTCCCTGTCTGCAAGCAAGTCGGGGGCATAAAGTACCCCCGCAATTTAGGAGCTTTGAGCCTTGGAGCAAGGGGCCATGGCGCGCTTAAATCATCGTCTTCGGTCAAGCGCTGACGGGACATCCCACCCCAAGAAGCCAGACCGTGCCGAGTGAGTTCTAACCAACAATTCCGACCAGGTTGCGGCCCCGTCGGTGCAAGGAAGGCCATTGCATGAACGAGAATCGCCATCGGCAAGTCAAGGTATTGCACATCACCCAGACTGCCCACGGTGGCATGGGCAGCTACCTGGAGGAGATGTTGACTTTGCAGGTCAAACGATATGGTGCCGACTGCGTGCGCGTGGTACTTCCCGAGGCGCATGCCAACGTCTTCCCCGGCTTGCCCATCGACTGCCTGTTGCCCTTCAGTTCAGATAAAAAGGGGCGCTTGGGCAGTTCCCTGCGCATGGCTGCGCGTGCCATGCGTCAAGTGAAGCAGTGGCAACCTGACGTCGTTCATCTGCATGCCACCTTTGCAGGGTTCGTGATGCGGCCATTGCTGGCCCTCCTACCTGATCCGCCCAAGATCATCTATTGCTCCCACGGCTGGTCGTTTGAGCGACGCAAAGTCAACACACTGTTGACCTACGCCATGGCAAGCACCGAACGCTATCTTTCCCGCCTGTGCTCAACCGTGGTGTGTGTTTCAGAGTTTGAAGCCTCTCGGGCCCAGGCCATCGGTATTCCAAGATCCCAACTTAAAGTCGTGATCAACGGTCTGGCCGACATTCCTCTGCCTCCCGATGATGCCGCCGAAGCGCTCTGGCCCAAGGGCCGCATCCGGGTTCTCTTCGTGGGTCGACTGGATCATGAAAAGGGCGTCGATGTGCTCTTGTCGGCTATGAAAATTCTCGGGGATAAAGCCTATGCCATCGTTGTCGGCGCTGCGGTGGTCACCGGCTACAAGTCAGCGCTGGCCCAACCGGACAATGTCAAGTATGTGGGCTGGCTCGAGCGAGAAAAAATCAGGCCACTGCACGCAACGGCCGACGTACTCATCGTTCCTTCGCGCTACGAGGCGTTCGGCCTGTCGGCCATCGAGGCCATGCGCGCCGGCTTGCCCGTGATTGCGAGCCGCGTCGGCGGGCTTCAGGAAGTCGTGATCGACCGTGTCACGGGTCGATTGGTTGAACCAGACAAACCCGATCAGCTTGCCGCAGCCATCTTGAGCATGGGCAAGACGCTGAGCCGGGAAATGGGCGCCAATGCACGTGAACGCTTTTTGGAGGCGTTTCGGATTGAACGAACCGTAGAAGAGCTCCACCAAGTCTACGAAAACGCAATCGAACAACCGTAAGCACCCGACATGCGGTCCTGGCCGGCCCTTTCCACAGCGGCAACGGATGGCGCTGCCGCAGCCCCCGCATCAAACCCTTGGATGGTCTTGGAAATAGGTTTCCCGCAAGGCACGAAACCGGATGATCAAGGCGCCAGCCGCAATGCTCAGGCCAACCGCGCAGCTGACAGCCAAGGCCGGACCGAGTCCAGACAACACGTGCGAAAGCGACAGCAACAAGACGATCGAAAGGCCGCTGCTGAACGTGAACCAGCGGTCTCCCTGGGCTGCGATGAGGAGGAGCTGGTAAGGCACGCACCACATCGCCACGATAGTCCCGAAGGACAAGGGCAGCAGAAGTTGCGAGACATCATGAATCCGTGTGTCATACAAACCACCGGCCAGTAAAGCAACGACCATCAACACAAAGACGACCCCGATGCCCGACAAGCGTCGCGCAAAATTTTTCATCAGAACAAGAATTTCATCCCTGTCGTGCAATGCATAGGCACGAATCATGGCCGGGTTGGCCTGGTTCAACAAGGGATTGGCCAAGGTGGTCGGAAAGGAGGCCATCTTCCTGGCGATTTCATACACAGGAATGACCGCCAAGGCGTCCATGCCTCGTAGCAGCACGACGGGCAGCCATTCCATGGCCGCGCCTAAAACGCCGCTGACCATGAGCGGCAGAGACCGCCCCAGTTCGCGGACCACTTCGGCCGGATGGCTCTGGATGGCGAGCATGAGCAATGGTCGTACGCCACTGGCCATGGCCATGGCCACCAATGCCGCCACGGCATAGCCAACCGACTGGGCGATACCCGCCGCCGCATAGCCCCCTCCCGACAGGCCGGCGACGATGAAGAAAACAGAACACAGAACCGGAGGCGCGGCGTAAAAGACAAGGATCGAGGCCACGATCCGATCCTTGCTGATCAGCTGCACCTCACAGATGCGCAGAAGGGTCAGAGCCACCACCAGCGTGGCAAGTTGCAAGGCTTCCTGGACCGAGATAAGGCCGGCGAAATGGGCAACTGCGGCGAACACCATGCTCACCCCTAAGAAGAGCATGGCCGCGCCGACGGCCACGTCACCCTTCTGCCCGGTGCATAAAACCCGGAGTAGATTCTGACTCAGGTACTGGCTGATGACCCCGAAGCTGATCGCCGCAATCGCCAGCACAGAAGCTGCCGCGCCATACGAATCCCGTCCCATGGCGTAGGAACCCACCAGGGGCGGCGCTGCGTTCAAAATTCCGGCCAGAAGCCTGGCCAGCAGGATGTAGCGAGTGGGCACGCGGCAGGTTCAATCAATTCACAGCGACAGACGATGGGGCGGCTCCACCCAAGCCCGGGCGCGAGCCGCTGTCAACGATAGGCGCGCCTCGCCCGGAATGCGCTCGGCAAAACACCACGATCAACATCGGAACCATCATGATCATTTCGTGACGCAGAAAAGAGCCGAAGTCCGGCTCGAACAAGGACTGGGTGAGCGAATAAGCCACGACAAACGCGATACATCGGGGATAAGTCGTGCCCGGATCATGCAGTCGCCTCGCCTGTTTGACATAGCTCACGCAACCGGCTACAAAAAATGTCAGCGTCATCAATTGAAACAAGGCGAACAAGACATAGTGCGGTGTCGAGTCGAGCAACATGACCAGGGGAATGTTCATGTAGAGCCAAGCCAGAGCTGAATTCGCGGCGTCCGTCCACACCCCGGTATTCTCAAGCGCATTGGTGAAGGCTGAGCGCGAATTCGGGCTGCCCATGCGATCTTCATTCACCATCATGCGGGCTTCGGTCAATGGCGGCTGTCCTGCGACCTGCGCTGCCATGAAGGGAACCATGAAAGCCAGCAGGAACACAATCAATGCCAACCGCGAACGGCCGGCGACATGCAGGCGCAGCGAGATCAGCGAGCAGACAAAATAGAAGAAGCAAATGGCCCAGTACTGACGAAAAAATGCGGCATACCCGAGGAAGACAACCGCAGCGGCCAGTCGTGCCACGGGCGTACGCGACAGACAGAGGAACAAGGCGACCGGCAGAGCCACCAGTTCTTTAGACGGCAGCGAAAAAAACAAGGCACCGCACAGCAGCCATGCACCGGCCAGTAGGTGGTAACCCATCCTGTCCACGTTGAAGACGTCCAGCACGCGGACCGACAGCAGCAACACAAGCGCGTAATAAAGTGGAATGGCCAAGGCCTCCGAGAACAGGCCGAACATGACCGTCAGGACCCGGGCGGTATTGACCCAGCCGTCAAAACTCAGGCCGACCCAGAGGTCACTCATGGCCATATTCTCATGAATGATGGCCGCGTCGTACATGAACCTTTCCGGCAGGAACTGGTGGCTGAAGATGCTGATGAGCATCGAACAGATGAAGACCAGCAACCACCAGGCAACCAACAGGGGGGATTCGCCGCCAGAGGCCAAAGGCCGGCGGCTGGTACCGTCGTCAGACCGCATTGAGCACGACCCCGCCAGGAAAACGGCCCACCTGCGAAAGCCTGATGGCGCTCTCAAATATCTGTTCTGCATCCGTTTTTCGGGCGCGAGCCACCAGCATGACCAGGCTTGCCGCGGGGGCCATGGTGAGGACATCCGCAGACTCCAGCACAGGCGGAGCGGCCACGATCACCAAGTCGTATTCCTTGCCCGCTTGCTCCATCAGGTCCACAAAGGCGTGGCTCGAGGCTAACTTGTCGACGTCCAGATCGGTGTGACCCGCCGTGATCAGATCGAGGCCTGGCACCGCCGTCTGCTTCACCACCTCCTTGCGGGAGAACTTGCCGGCAATGATCTCGGCAAAACCGGCAGACTTGGCGATGTTGAAGTAGTCATGCAGGGTGCCGTGCACCCCCGCAACATCGACCAGCAGGATGCGCCGGCCAGCCGAGGCCATGACCGCACCGAGGTTGGCGCTGATGAAATGGGCACCAGCGCCGCGCTTGGGTCCCGTGATCATCACGCGGTTGCTGCCACCTTCGCGGATTTGATGCTCCAGCTGGCTTCGCAGTTGCCGCATGCCAACGGCCACAGCCGCCGATTTGTCTCCAAGGGCCAGGAGCTTGGCATGGGGCTTACCGGGGACCTTCCGGAGTTTGCCCAAGGGAATGGGCGAGGAGTAGACCTTCAGGCCAGCGACAGACTCGATGTCCCGCACGCTTCTGACACCGCGCGAGAAGCCGCTCCAGACCAGGACACCCAGCATCGACAACAGCAAGCCTGCGGCGGCGAAGCCGACGAGCATGACGGCGGGACTCGGATTGATCGGCTCGTAAGGCGCAATGGCGGCGTCGATCAGGCGAGCATTACCGCTGCGCCCCTCACGCACCAGTTGCAGTTGCTGCAAGCTGCTACGCAGTTGCTGGTAGAGCTCAGTGGTCAGCTTGGCTTCGCGCTCAAGCCGAAGAGCGTCCTGCTGGGTCGTGGGCATTTCGGTGACCCTGCCCTGCAGGCGACGAATTTCCTGCTGCAGACCCGCGACCTG
>CANCCE010000171.1 GCA_947374505.1 Comamonadaceae bacterium
GTGATCATGCGACAACCGGCCTTCATCGTGGCGGCAGCGGCCGGTGCCTTGGGTTATGGCGTGATGAACCTGTTGATGGCGGCCACGCCGATTGCCATGCAGGTCTGCGGCCTGCCTTTTTCGGACACGGCGCTGGTGCTGCAATGGCATGTGATCGGCATGTTTGCACCTGGCTTTTTCACCGGCCATCTGATTCGTCGATTTGGCACCTTGCCCATCATGGGCGTGGGTTTAGCGTTGAACATTTTGTGCGTGATGGTGGCGCTGTCGGGTGTCAGCTTGCACGAGTTTTTGGTGGCCCTGTTTTTGGTAGGCGTCGGCTGGAATTTTCTGTTCACCGGTGCCACCACGCTGGCACTGACGACTTACCGCCCGGAAGAAAAAGACAAGGCGCAAGGCGCACTGAATTTCTGTGTTTTTGCGGTCTTGGCGCTGACCTCATTGGCTTCCGGCGTGTTGGTCACGACGCAGGGCTGGCGGCTGCTCAATCTCGGTTCGCTGTTGCCGCTGGCACTGACTGGCGCCGCGCTTGTCTGGCTGGCTTGGCAGCGGCGGCGCCCGGCACTGGCCTGAGACAGCCAGTGACCTAAAGTGCCTTACCCGCTCAGGCCGGCATTTGCGCCATCACATGCGCCACCGCCGCCGTGAGTTTTTTGGCATAGGGCACGTGTAAAAACTCATTCGGTCCGTGCGCATTGCTTTTCGGACCGAGAACGCCACAGACCATCATCTGGGCTTTCGGAAAACCCTGGCTCAACATGCTCATGAGCGGAATGGTGCCGCCCTGCCCGATGGTGCCGCAGGACGCGCCAAAAAATGCCTGTGACGCGCTGTCCAGGGCCTTGTCAAACCACGGCGTTGACGTCGGTGCGTTCCAGCCATTCGCGCCACCCCCACCTTGAAACGTCACCTTGGCCTGATAGGGCGCATTGTCTTCGAGCAGCTTTTTGAGTTCCTGCACGGCTTGTGCTGCGTCCACCAACGGCGGCAGCCGCAGCGAGAGCTTGAAGGCGGTGTAAGGCCGCAGCACGTTGCCGGCGTCTTTCAGGGCCGGCAAACCATCGGCACCGGTGACGCTCAAGGTCGGGCGCCACGTGCGGTTCAACAAGGCTTCAACCGGGTCGGTGGTGGTCGGCAACGTGAAGACGCTGGCGCCTTCGCAGTCGTAGTGCGCCCACGGAAAGCGCTTGTACAACTCATCACCCAAAATAGCCGCCGTGGCATGCGCTTGCGCCAGGCGGTCGGCCGGTACCTCGCAGTGAAAACTGGCCGGCAACAAGCGCCCGGTGGCGCTGTCTTCAAGACGGTCCAACACGTGCCGCAAGATGCGAAAACTAGAGGGCACCAAGCCGCTGGCGTCGCCGGAGTGAATGCCCTCGGTCAGGACTTCGACTTTGAGCGTGCCGGTGGCATTACCGCGCAAGCTGGTGGTGAGCCAGAGCTGATCGTAATTACCGGCACCCGAGTCGAGGCAAATCACCAGCCCGACATCGCCCAACCGGCTGCGCAAGGCGTCGACATACGGCAGCAAATCGTAGGAGCCGCTTTCTTCGCAGGTTTCGATCAAACCGACGATGCGCGGATGCCCCACCTTCTGACTTTTCAAGGCCTGAATGGCGGCAATGCTGGCATAGGTGGCGTAACCATCGTCAGCGCCGCCACGGCCGTAGAGCTTGCCGTCTTCATAGACCGGCGTCCATGGGCCGAGGTCGGATCGCCAGCCGCTGAATTCCGGCTGCTTGTCGAGGTGGCCGTACATCAGCACGGTTTGAGCCGTCTGGCCGGGCACGGCCGCGCGCGTGGCCGGCACTTCAAAAAACAGCACCGGCGTGCGGCCAGGCAAACGCACGATTTCAAGCGTCAAGCCCTCGACTTTTTGGGCTTCAATCCAAGCCGCGGCGTTGCGCACAACGGTGTCAATGAAGCCATGCTGCGCCCAGTCACTGTCAAAGCCCGGCGACTTGGCTGGGATGGCAATGTAATCACTCAGCTGGCGCACGATGTCGCCATCCCATTGGGCGCTGACTTGCGCCAGCGCAGAGGCCGAGTCAAGCAAGGAAGTGGGCAAACGGGCATTCATGGCGGGCTCCTGGAAAAGATAAAAATTAAAAGATTGCCTCTGTGCAAGCAATGCGCTTCAAAGATTGCGTGACAAAGGGCGCGACAAGGGTCGTGGCACCAGCGTCACTTTCAAGCCGTCTGATGTGACGCTGATCTCGCCGGGCTCCAGCCCCAAGCTGTTGACCAGACTCAGGTCTTTGTCACTCAATTGATGCAACACACGGTTGTCAAACAAGCGCTCCGCAATCCTTGGCGCATTTTTTGTGATGGCCGTTTGATAGGGCTCGGGCACACCTGCCAAACGGACATCGTTGACGCGCGCACCCGACATGCGAATGGTGTTGTCACTCGCTTCAAAACGCAGGCCGAAATCAAAAGAAATACTGCCGCTATAACGGCCGCCGAGCAAGCGGTCGACAACGTTCAGATCAATGTCGGTGGCAAGCCGATTGCTGGCGGGCAACAAGTTCAACCGTGGCGGCAAAACTTCCAGCTCAAGCACATCGGCCAAGCGCTGCTTGATGGGAAAACGCTGAACCAACGCCTGCTGAAGTTGCGCAGCAGATATCGTCACACTGCGCGGCGCCATTGTTGCCAACAAAGGGGCGCCGGTGCAAGCCCACAACCAACTGCTGAGCAAGACCACCAAAGTCCAATGCAAAAGTCTCTTCATGAGTTTCTAGCAACGATAAGACATCATTCTTTGGCATTGTGCGCGCTGCAGCGGCATGTCGCTGCATGGCACGCGAATTGCCTTCTCGGGATAGCGAACGCGGACAGCGTCATGCGTGAAGAGGCTTTTCTGAAGATCGCCCTGTCACTGGCTCAGCCGTTTCCGGCACCGGCACACTTTGACATTCCCAGAAAACCCGCGCCGTGCAATGCAGACAAATATCAGGGTCGAGCTTCTGAAAGATCGTGGCAATCGCCGTGCGTTTGTCGAGGAACTGATGCTCTGGCCCGAGCACGCGCGTGAAGCCGGTGGTTTTCCATAGGCTGATGACTTCCGGGCGTGGCCGGTGAAAGTACAAGTCACCGCCCATTGCACGACGCGCTTTGAGCTCAGTCTCCCACAACTCGGCGCCAGCCAGGTCAATGAAGTTCATGCTTTTTCCCATCACCAACAAATGCTTTTGGGGATTCGGCACATGGCGCAGCGCGTGCAGCGTGTCGGCAACATGTTGGGTCGCGCCAAAGTAAACCTCGCCCTCCATGCGCAACAATTTGAGTTGCGGGCACTCAGGCAAGGGCTGCGCTTTTTCGGCGGCGGGAGCACCATCCAACACCACAAACTGCCGGTCGGGGCTGGTCGTGTCAAAGCCCATGGTGCGCATCGCCGGATGGGAAGTGCGGTACAGAAACGACATGAGCGAAAGCAAGGTCCCCAGCAAAATAGCGATCTCGAGTCGAATCGTGACTGTCGCCACCATGGTCGCCAACGCCACCGAAAATTCGGTGCGACTCAGCTGCAAAAGCTGACGCCAACGCGGCAGGTCCAGCAATGAAATGGCCACCACGCACAACAAGGCCGCCAGCGCCGCCATGGGAATTTGCGCTAACAGCGGTGCACTCACCGCCACCAAGGCCAACAGCAATAACGCCGAAAACACCGATGCCAAAGGCGTACGCGCTCCAGCCTGCAAATTGGGCATGGAACGGTTCATGGAGCCACAGGACACGTAAGAAGAGAAAAAGCCGCCGACGATGTTGGACAAGCCCTGACCGCGAAATTCGCGGTTGGCGTCAATGCGCTGACCTGAGCGTGCGGCCACGGCTTTGGCAATCGAGATCGACTGACCCAATGCGACGATCGTCAGCACGAACGCCAAACCGAACAACTCGGACACAGATGCCCAACTGATTTGAGGCACTGAGAAGTGCGGCCAAGGCACCGCAATAGCGCCCACCAAGCGCAAGTTTGTGAACATAGCGGTGTCTGTTTGACCGGCCATCACCCAGGCAAACAAAGTGGCTGAAACCAGCCCCGCCAGCATGTACGGCCACTGCGGTCGCCAGCGCCGCAGGCCAAGTGCCACCAGCACCGTGACTGCGGCCACGGCCAGAGCGGCCGGCTGAGCCCATTTCCACTGCTCGGCAACATGCATCAGCAGAGCACCAGCACCGGGTACTGCTGCTGAACCGATACCCAACAAATCAGGTAACGCGTATACGCCGATGAGTACCGCCGCGCCAGACGTGAAACCGAACAAGGCCGCCGGGGAAATGAAGTTGGCCAGTGTGCCCAACCGCAAGGTGCCGATCAACCACTGCATGACGCCCACCATCACCGTGACGACCAGCGCCATCTGAATGTACGCCGGACTGAAGGCCGTGGTCAGCGGGGTCAACATGGCGAACAGGGCCAGCGAATTCGCATTGGTCGGCCCTGACATGACGTGCCAACTCGAACCAAACAAGGCGGCGATGATGCACGGCACGATCGCTGTGTAGAGGCCGTACTCGGGTGGCAGCCCGGCCAGCGTGGCAAAGGCAATACCTTGCGGCAACACCAGCACGGCGCCGAGCAGGCCGGCCATGGCATCGGCGCGCAAAGTTCGCGCAGAAAGTTCGCGCACCCAGCTGCCGAACAGGCGCTCCGAAAAATGCTGGGTCGGTTGCGGTGTTGCGGCGCTCATATAACGTTATTTGCGCCGCAAAATGACTGTAAAACTGGTCGGGAAATTAGCCGGCAAGGTCATGCGCGCTGCACCTTGAAGACCGCCCTGCTGGCGCGTGCATTCGGCCAAAAGCGTATTTCTTGGCCGTCTTGTAATCCAAAATGGTCAAGTATTTTTAGTTGATTATTAAGGGCTAAGGCGCGGAAATCTTGCAATGTGCCAACCCGTATATTGGGTGTGTCATACCACTGGTAAGGCAACACCTTGGTGACGGGCATGCGACCCCGCAACACCGCCAATCGATTCGGCCAATGGCCAAAATTCGGAAACGCGACGATCCCGAGTCGACCCACACGGGCCGTTTCGCGCAGCATGATTTCAGCATTACGCAGGTGTTGCAGTGTGTCAATCTGCAGCACCACATCAAACGAACTGTCACCGAACAGTGACAGGCCTTCTTCCAGATTCAGTTGAATCACATTGACGCCGCGCTCGACGCAAGCCTGCACATTGGCATCATCAATCTCGACGCCGTACCCCGAGCAGCCACGTTCGCGGATTAAATGCGCCATCAGCTCGCCCGTGCCGCAACCGAGGTCCAGCACGCGCGAACCGTGCGGCACCAAACGGGCAATTGACAGCATGTCTGGCGAACTGTCTTTCAAGCCTTTGGTTGGCACACTCATATTGCCACCTTGCTATTGAAGTAGGAGCGAACCACGCCCAGGTAACGGGAGTCTTCCAATAAAAAAGCGTCATGGCCGTGCGGCGCATCGATTTCGGCGTAAGTGACGTCACATTGGTTGTCGAGCAGCGCCTTGACTATTTCGCGACTTCGCTTAGGCGAAAAACGCCAGTCGGTGGTGAAGCTGACCAACAAGAATTTAGCGCTGGCTTTGGCCAAAGCCAAGCTCAGATTACCGCCATGCGCACTGGCGGGGTCAAAGTAATCGAGCGCACGGGTGATCAGCAAATAAGTGTTGGCGTCGAAGTATTCGCTGAACTTGTCGCCTTGATAGCGTAAATAGCTTTCGATCTGAAATTCGACGTCTTGCGTTGAATACTTGAACGGGGACGCAGCTTGCTCAGCGCCAAGCGTGGGGGCTAAGGTTTCCCCGCCGGGCCGCCCCAAGGGGAAATGCGCCCCCTCGGGGGGCCGCGTAGTACGCGCAGCGACAAGCGTGGGGGCCAATTGCCGGCCAAACTTTTCATTCATCACGTCATCACTCAGGTACGTGATGTGGCCAATCATTCGGGCAATTCGCAGGCCGCGTTTGGGCAACACGCCGTAGCGGTAAAAATGCCCACTGTGAAAGTCCGGATCAGTCGTGATCGCGCGTCGCGCCA
>CANCCE010000172.1 GCA_947374505.1 Comamonadaceae bacterium
CTGCGCTGGGCGCAGAGGTTCACGACTACCCCGCCTGGCAGGGCTTTGCCGTGCAGCGCAACCGCGTGCTTCAACATGCCAAGGGCGAATACATATTTTTCCTCGACGCAGACGAAGAAATGCCGCCTGAGCTGCAGGCTGAAATTGAAGCCGTGATCGCTTCGGGCAAAGATGAGATTTGGGAAGTTCAGTGGAACCAGGTGGCGTTTGGCAGGCCGCTGACCTTGATGAAAAGCACTGGCGGCATTCCGCGCATGTTCAAGACCCAGTCCATCCGCGAGTTCACAGGCGTGGTGCACGAAAAAGCGGAAATGCACGGTGGCCAGCAAGCGGTCAAGCGGTTCAAGGCCCGGCTGTTTCATTATTCCCGCGAGTCTATTTATGGCAGCCTGAACAAGCTGGCGCAATACGTTCAGCTGGGTGCCGCCAAGCGCGCCCAAGCCGGTAAAACCGGCGGTGTGCTGCGTGGACTGGCCTCTGGCTTCGCCATCTTCCTGCGCTTGTATGTTTTCAGGCGTGGGTTTTTGTGCGGCGCTGAAGGGTTTCTATTTTGTTTCTTCATCGCGCTGGAGTGCTTCTTCAGGTATGCGGCGTTGAAGTACGACGTCAATGATTTGAAGCATCTGGCGGCTCGGAAATAAGCCATCCGGACATTCATTCAATGCACGTCCTCATCGTTAGCCGAAATAGAATTCCCGTCTACGCTTATGGTGGAACGGAGCGAGTGGTCTGGGATTTAGGCTTCTCATTGAATGCCTTGGGACACAAAGTCACTTATCTGGTGAAGCCGCGCTCACACTGTGATTTTGCAGATGTTTTGGCCATCCATAAAAGCATGCCTTTACTGCCGCAGGTTGAAGCAGCCATGCGGCTGGTGGGCGCAGACATCGTTCACTTTCAGTCCAATCCATTTGCTGATGTTGAGGCGTCAGAATGCTTTCCCTATCCGTATGTGATGACTGAGCACGGAAACAGTGAGTTAGGCGTGTGGCACCCCAGAAATACGGTTTTCATTTCAAAAAACCATGCAGAGCGCCATGCTTCAAAACAGTTCGTTTACAACGGCTTGAACTGGGATGGCTACGGCAAAGTTAAGTTTTCCTTGCCGCGCAGAAATTTTCATTTTTTAGGCAATGTGGCTTGGCCAGTGAAAAATTTTCAAGGTGCGATGGATGTAGCTGGTCAGGCATCTGTTGAGTTGAATGTCATGGGCGGTAGGCGGCTGCAGATTCGACGTGGTTTTCGAATGACTTGGGCGCGAAATATTCACTTTCACGGGATGGTCGGAGGGGCTAGGAAGTTTTCTTTGCTGAACGCTTCCAAGGGCATGATTTTCCCTGTTCGTTGGTATGAACCCTTTGGCCTTGCCATCATCGAAAGCCTGTATTTCGGATGTCCAATTTTCGCGACGCCGTACGGTGCTATACCTGAGCTTGTTCCGCCGGAATGCGGTGTACTGACCAATTCCTGTTCAGACATGGCGCAAGCACTTCAAGGCGCTGACCAATTTAGTCCTGAAGCTTGTCACGTTCAAGCACGTGAGAAGTTCAATGCCATTCAAATGGCAGCAGGCTATCTCCATCAGTATGAAAGAATTCTAGATGGCGATTTTTTGCACGCCAGTCCGCCTGTGAGTCAGGTCTATCCACGTGATTTGCCGTGGTTGCCTTGAGCACTTGTTTTTGATGATTGACTTTCATGCAAGCTGATGAGTTGAGTTCAAAATTGATCAAAAATTGGCCGTGGTTTGCCATTTTGCTTTTGTTGGTATTGGCCCCACTCAATTCAAAATTAGCCGGGGCCTGCTGGTTAGCGCTTGCCCTTTTAGGTGCATGGTCGTTCTTGCGTGGTTCTGCGAAACGGTCTACTTCAGATTTTGATGCGGCTAAGGGCTGGGTCTTTGCCTGTCTCTTGGCACTGGCGTTAAGAGCGGTGAGTCAGTTTTACTGGGGCGATTCCTGGGGAGAACGACATGCTGAATTTCGACTGTTATTTGGCGCGCTCGGTTTGCTGGGGCTTGCCCACTGTGCCTGCTTTACCCGTGCGCAATTGAAATGGCTGGGGTCTGCATTGGTGCTGGCTTTATGGGCAGGTTTTGGGTTGATGCTTCTATTTGGGGCAGGGCGGGCGCCAACCAATCAAATACCTTGGGGTGCTTCGATGTCGTTGCTGGTCTGCGTTGTACTGGCACTGACCTTGAACGCGTCATCAGAACCTTGGCGGGTGCGTTTGTTTCATGCCTCTGGCGTGCTGGTTGGTGTGTGTGCTGTGTTACTCAGCCAGGCTCGAGGTTCTTACGGTCTTGTTTTGTGGGTGGGTGGCGTACTGCTCTGGCATTACGCCAAGAGAGGGGTCAAGTGGCGCGCACTGATCGGGCCCGTCATGCTTGCTGCGGTGGTGCTTGCCTTATTTGCACAAATATTCCCTCAGCTGATGTCTGTTCCCGCTCAACGTGTACAGCTTGCCGCGTCCGAAATTTCAGCGATGGACAGCTCGCAAGAATCACGATTCGATTCGTCGGTCGGAGCACGCATCTATCTTTGGAAACGCGCTCTAGAGGAGATTCCAGATCATCTTTTGATGGGGGTTGGTCGTGAAGTGCGCATGGCGTCCATCCAGCGTTGGGGTGAACAAGCTAATTCTTCAATGGTTAAAAGTTTGGGCCATCTCCACAACAATTATCTTGAAGAATTATTTGACCAAGGTTTATTTGGCCTTGGCAGTTTTTTGGCATTTCTCGCTGGGCTTTTTTACATGGTCATGCGTTTGCGAAAAGATCAACCTATGGCCGCTGTAGGGATGGCTGGAATATTGTTCATGCATTCAAGCAGCAGCCTGACCAATGTTAATTTTGCCCACAATTACTACCCAACCGTGCTGTCCGTTGCCGTGAGTGTTTGTTTGCTGTTGTTCATGAGGACTTCCGGTTCTGATGATCTGAATTTGAAAAGTTAATGTCATGCGCATCTTGTTGGTCAGTAAAACAGTTATTCCGGTCTACGCGTATGGCGGTACTGAGCGTGTGATTTGGGATCTGGGCTATGCGCTCAGTCAGTTGGGGCATCAAGTGACTTATCTGGTGGCGGCTGGTTCGACGTGCCCTTTCGCCAAGGTTTTGCATATGGATCCCCACATCGATTTGAGGCTGCAAATTCCTGACGGGATCGACGTTGTTCATTTTCAATTCAAGCCTGAATTCAGCTTGGATGAGGATTTCACCAAGCCGTATGTGGTGACCGAGCATGGCAATACGGCTGCGGACAATATGCTTCCGTTTAATTCTATTTTTGTGTCTAAGAACCATGCTGAGCGGCATGGGTCCGATCAGTTTGTCCACAACGGCTTGAACTGGGATGCTTACGGGCCGGTTGATTTTGAGGCGCGGCGTGATCATCACCATTTCTTGGGCAAAGCGGCGTGGCGCGTTAAAAATGTGAGCGGAGCGATTGATGTTGCCTTGGAGGCCGGCGTCAAGCTGGCGGTGATGGGCGGAACACGGCTGAACCTCAAGCGTGGCTTTCGCTTCACGTGGTCGCGCAGAATTCAGTTTCACGGCATGGTGGGTGGGCATGAAAAATGTCGGCTTCTCAATGCGTCGAATGGCCTGATATTGCCTGTTCGATGGCATGAACCGTTCGGGCTGGCAGTGATCGAAAGTCTTTATTTTGGTTGCCCGGTTTTTGCGACGCCGTATGGAGCCTTGCCAGAACTGGTCGGCCCTGAGCATGGATGTTTGTCTGCCAATAAGGCTGAATTGGTTGCTTCAATTCAAGAGCAGTCCTTTGACATGCGCGTCTGCCATCAGCATGCGGTTGAGCATTTCAACGCTGAAATAATGGCCCATGGTTACCTTGAAAAGTACGAACAGGTTTTGGCGGGTGAACGCTTGTCCAACACCCACCCGCGCGCGACCGGTCGTGATGTCCGTCTGCCCTGGAACTGATGTGATCGCATGATGGACATGATGACAAAAATGGATGCAGACGACGTGACGGTCGTTTCGGTCACCTACAACAGCGCGCATTGCCTGCCCGCGTTGTCAGAGGCACTGAAGACGCTTAAAAACGTTGTCATCGTTGACAACGCCAGTGAGGATGACATTGAGGCGCAGCTGCAGGTTGCGCTGCCCAACGCGACCTTGATTCGCAACGCCAACAACCTCGGCTTTGGCGCGGCCAACAACCGCGCATTGGCGACGGTCACCACGCCCTACGCCTTGTTGCTCAACCCGGACTGTTTGCCGACGCCGGCTTTTTTAGCGGGCATGTTGCAAGCGGCGGAGAGTTTTCCAGATGCCGCCATCATTGCGCCGCATTTGATTCGCCGTGATGGTTCGCCTGAACTGAATTACCGCTGGCCGGCCACGCATTGGGTGTCCAAAGGGCCCAAGGCTGAGGGGCCTTGTTGCGTTGGTTTTGTGTGCGGCGCTGTGATGCTGCTAAACATGGCGGCGATGAAAAAAGTCGGATATTTCGACGAGACCTTTTTTCTGTATTACGAAGATGAAGACTTGTGCCAGCGGGTATTTTTGGCGAACATGCAGATCGTATTGGTGCCGGATGTTGAGATCACGCATCTTTCGAGAGGCTCGGTGAAGGGGCCGAATCCGCTCAAGTCGGAATACATTCGCGGCTATCACCACGCGCAGTCCAAGCTGGTGTTTGAAAGCAAGTACTTTGGCGCCGCAGACGCTGTGCGCTTGCGTTGGAAGACGCTGCTGTTGGCACTGTTGACGCTGGTGCCTCGGTTGCTGCTACCGCAGCCGCGCTATCTGGCGCGCTTGGTCGGGCGCATCGTGGGTTTGTGTCGGTCGTACCCGACCCTCAGTCCTTAAAGTTCTTCAATCCGCCTAGCGGAGTAGCTGTCCCACGCCTGGCAGCCTGGGCAGTGCCAGAAGTGCTGGGTGGCTTCAAAGCCGCAGGCAGCGCAGCGGTAGCGCATCAGCGGTTTGGTGGCTTTGTCTAAAGCGCGTTGTACCAAACCGTGGGGCTGCTCGTTCTCAAAGCGCTCGCCCGCGATCCAGCGTGTGGCGGCGACCAGCGAGGGTTGATTTTCCAGGTGTTTGACGTACCAGTCGCGTGCCGAGTGGGTGTCACTGTCCAGCTTGATGATGGCTTCGACCACATCCACCGACGGCATGGCTGCGTAGCTGCGTTTGAGCAGGTCTAGAGCCGCGGCCTGTTGCTGGCCGTTGACCGCCACGTTGGCCAGCAATTCGGCCGCTAAGGGAAAGGCTTGAGGCGCACTTTTTTCGAGTTGCAGCAAAGTGTTGAAGGCGTCAGCGTGCAGGCCGAGTTGGTTTTCTAGCTTCGCTTGTTCAATCAGCGGCCGCGGTGAGGCGGGTGCCAAAGCAGCCGCCTGTTTAAAAAGGGCGAGTGCGGCTTCAGTAGCGCCGGTTCCTGCGCTGGCCTTGGCTTGCTCGCAAAGGTAATGGGCTTGCCGCACGCCAAAGCTACCATGGCTGCTGCTGTCTAGCTTGGCGGCTATTTCGGTGGCTTGGGTCCAGTCGCTGGAGCGCTCGTAAATCGATAGCAAGGCGAGGCGGGCTTCTTCCTGGTAACTGGTACCTTCGAGCTTGCGCAGGGCAACTTCGGCACGGTCTAGCAGGCCGGCTTTCAAATAGTCGAGGGCGATGGCATTCTGTGCGCGGTTGCGCTCGGGCTGTGTCAGGTCGCCACGCGACATCAGGTGTTCGTGGACGCGCACGGCGCGGTCGTATTCGCCACGGCGTCGGAACAAATTACCCAACGCGAAGTGCAGCTCTGAGGTGTCGGGATCGTTTTGCACCGCCTCGATAAAGGCGTCGATGGCTTGGTCTTGCTGTTCATTCAACAGAAAATTCAGGCCCCTGAAATAAGCCTTGGGGGCTTGACGGTTTTCAATCCGAAGCTGCCGCAGGTCGAACCTTGAGGCCATCCAACCGAGTGCAAAAGCCACCGGAAAGCCGAGCAACAGCCAAGTGAAATCAAACTCCATGAGGCGTGTCT
>CANCCE010000173.1 GCA_947374505.1 Comamonadaceae bacterium
CAAAAGGCAAGCCAGCCTGCGCCACATTGGCCCGAAAAGTGGCCCGATAACGCGGGCTCAGACACCACACGGCCCAACCCATGGCAGCACCCAAGGCATGCAAGACCCGCAAAGGCCAATGGGAGAAAAAACGAAACAACAAAAACATCAGGGCCGCTTTATCTTTATACTTATCTGGTCGCCGAGTTACAGAACAACTTGCAGGGCGACGTTAAACATCTCTGCTAAAGCGTTCGCCGAGGCACTCTAGCTGGCAACGCGCCGACTAACCTTATGGAGTGTACGCAATGGCGAACGATTATCTTTTCACATCCGAATCCGTCTCTGAAGGTCACCCTGACAAGGTTGCCGACCAGATTTCAGACGCTATTCTCGACGCGATTTTCAAACAAGACCCGCTGTCCCGCGTGGCCGCAGAGACCCTGACCAACACTGGACTTGTGGTGCTGGCGGGTGAAATCACCACCAACGCGCATGTCGACTACATCCAGGTGGCGCGCGACACCATCAAGCGCATTGGATACGACAACACCGAGTACGGTATTGACTACAAAGGCTGCGCCGTGCTGGTCGCCTACGACAAGCAAAGCAACGACATCGCCCAAGGCGTTGACCACGCGAGCGACGACCACCTGAACACCGGCGCCGGCGACCAAGGCCTGATGTTCGGCTACGCCTGCAGCGAGACCACCGAACTCATGCCAGCGCCGATTTATTACGCACACCGCTTGGTCGAGCGCCAAGCCCAGCTGCGCAAAGACGGTCGCCTGCCCTTCTTGCGGCCAGACGCCAAAAGCCAAGTCACTATGCGCTATGTCGATGGCAAACCGCACAGCGTCGACACCGTCGTGTTGTCAAGTCAGCACAGCCCCGAGATGAGCGACGGCAGCAAGATGAAGCCGGCCTTCATCGAAGCGGTGATCGAAGAAATCATCAAGCCGGTGCTGCCCAAAGAATGGCTTTTGGACACCAAATTCCTGGTCAACCCGACCGGGCGCTTCGTCATTGGCGGCCCTCAGGGCGACTGCGGCCTGACCGGTCGCAAGATCATTGTGGACACCTACGGTGGCGCCTGCCGCCACGGCGGCGGTGCGTTTTCGGGCAAAGACCCCACAAAGGTGGACCGCTCTGCCGCCTACGCTGCCCGCTATGTCGCTAAAAACATCGTTGCTGCCGGGCTGGCCAGCAAGTGCGAGATTCAGGTGGCTTACGCGATTGGTGTGGCACGCCCGATGAACATCACGGTGAACACCGAAGGTACCGGCGTTATTTCAGATGAAAAAATCGCCGCCTTGGTCAACGAACACTTTGACCTGCGCCCGAAAGGCATCATCCAAATGTTGGATCTGCTGCGTCCGATCTACGAGAAGACGGCGGCTTACGGCCACTTCGGCCGTGATGAACCCGAGTTCACATGGGAGCGTACCGACAAGGCTGCGTTGTTGCGTCAAGCGGCTGGCCTGAAGAACTAGACAGCTGTTCACACCATGAAAAAACCTGGTCTCTAACTGCCCATCACCTTTTGGGGCAGCCACGTGGCGATCTCTGGAAATACGCACAAGATGACGATGGTCAGCACCATGCACAGCATGAAGGGAAAGGCGCCCTTCAAAATGGTCGTCAGCTTGACATCTGGTGTGATGCCGTTGATCACAAACAGATTCAGACCCACTGGCGGCGTGATCAAACCCAGCTCCATGTTGATGGTCAAAATCACGCCGAACCAGATCGGGTCAAACTCAAGTGCTGTGATGACTGGCATCAGTATCGGCGTTGTCATCAAGATGATCGCCGCCGGCGGCAAGAAGCACCCGGCTACCAGCAGCATTAAATTGATCGCAGCAAGCACCACCCAGCGATTGGCATTCATGGCGCCGATAGCCTCAGCCACGGACTGAGTTACCTGCAAAGACGACATCATGTAGCCAAACAAAATGGACGTCCCGATGATCAGCAACAGCATGCCGGACTCACGCACGCCATCCCGCAAAATCAGCCACAAGTCACGCGGGCGCCAGACCCGGTAAATGACCGCCACCATCAAGAGGCAGAGCATCGCTCCTACGCCTGCGGCTTCTGAGGGGGTGGCAATACCGCCGTAAAGGGCGTAAACCACGCCCATCACCACCGCGACAAAGGGCAGAAGGCGCGGCAGCAACTCGACTTTTTCTTTGAACGAGTAAATTCTGTCTTTGTCAAACAGCACCGTGCCCCGTTTCCAACTCAAAAACAAAGCCCAGGCCATGAACAGCACCGTCAACAACAGGCCGGGGAGGATGCCTGCAATGAACAAGCGACCGATGGAAGTCTCAGAGGCAATGCCGTAGAGAATCATCGTCACGCTAGGCGGAATCAAAATGCCTAAAGTGCCCCCCGCAGCGATTGAACCCGTCGCCAAGTCCGCGTCATAGCCGCGCTTGCGCATCTCTGGGATGCCCATCTTGCCGATGGCAGCACAGGTTGCGGGCGAGGAACCGGTCAATGCGGAGAACAGGGCACATGCGCCAATGTTTGAAATCACCAGTGACCCCGGCACCTTGTGCAGCAGTCGGGACAGTGCTTCATACAAATCGCTGCCGGCTTTAGACGATGCCACCGCCGCACCCATGATGATGAACATCGGCAATGACACCAGCGTGAAGTCATCCAATCCTGAAAAAATGGTTTCCGGCAGAAAGTTAACGCTGCTCCAACCATCAAAAAACAGCATAAAACCCAGCGCAACGGCACCCAAACCGAAAGCAATCGGCACGCCTGTTGCCAGTACCAGCATCGTCGCGACAAACACCATGACACCAATGACCAATGGACTCATAAATTGACACCGGGCGACAACCCATACGGCTCTTCACGTCCGGTCAAAACCAAATAAATTTCAGCCGCATACTGAAGACACAAGACTCCCAAACCAATAGGCACACAGGCATAAGGCACCCACAACCTGGCGCGCCATATCGTGGCGGTCGTCTGCCCGGTTTGCCAAGCTTCATACCACCAGGGAATGGCTGCATAAAAAAATAAGCTGCAGAAGAAAAGCGCAATCAAACTGCCCAGCAGATAGAGAATCCGGCGCCTCGTGCCATCAACCATCATCGGTACGATATCTACTCCCACATGGCCACGGGTCAACAGGACATAGGGCGCACCGAGAAACGTCGCAGCCAACACCGCAAAGGTAGTGAACTCGGTTTGCCAGATGGTGGACAGTCCGAGGACGGCCCTGACGAAGACCATCTGACAAACAACCATCACGGCCAGGACGATCAACACCACAGAAAACACACCCAGTGCGCGCGACACGGCATGAACCGCTCGCACCCAGACTGGGAAATCTCCCTCACTACTTGACACTCAGCGCCTTGTCAATCAAGGCTTTTCCGCCAGGCACTTTCTCTGCGAAAACTTTGTATGAACTTTTGTTCGCGACATCACGCCACGCTTGGGCCTGCGCGTCAGTCAGGTAGGCCACTTCAACTTTGTTTTTCTTAAAAACCGCGACCATGTTGTCGTCCAGCTTTTTCGATTCCGAGTTGAAATAGGCTTCAGCCTTTGCAGAGGCGGCACTCAAAGCTTTTTTCTGCGCGGCGTTCAAACTGTTCCAGCTTTTCTGCGACATCAACACCGGCTCATACATGAACCACAGCGCATTGTCACCAGGCGCTGTCACGCATTTGAGTTGCTCATAAAGACGAAAGCCCACAAAGCTACCGCTGGAGGTGTCTGTGCCCTGCGCAACCCCTTGCTGCAAAGCGCTGTAGACCTCGCTGGACGGAATCGACACGATGGTGGCGCCGGCACCGGCCCACATTTGCGCAAAGGTCGAGCCGGCTGAGCGAATCTTCATGCCCTTGACGTCATCGGGATTGCGAATGCATTTATCTTTTGATCCAAAACCACCCGCGAGCCAGGCGTCAGCCATCACTTTGACGCCATTTTTTTCAATGATCGCTTTGATGTCCTGCATGAACGGTGACTTGTTGATGCGTTCTGCGTGGGCATGGCTCTTCACCAGTCCCGGCATGAGCGTTGCGCCAAACTCCGGGTGTGAGCCCGAAGCGTAATCCAGTGGCAGCGACGTCATATCGATCTGCCCGGTCTGCATGGCTTTCCACTGCTCTTTGGGTTTGACCAAGCTCGAACCTGGAAACACCTTGATGGTCAAGTCGACCTTGGCGGCGGCCACCTCTCGGGCAATCATCTGCATCATCTCGTCGCGGACATCCCCCTTGCCCCCGGGAAACTGATGCGAAGCCTTGAGCGTGATGCTTTCAGCTTGCGCAGCGGCAAGTGACATAGACGCGAGGACGAGAGCTGACAAAGCCGTGCGAATAGCGCGATTTTTCATGAGAAAGTCTCCTGGGTGATGGGTGCGAATCATTAAAGACCAATAGAATTTCGCACTTTATTAATACGAAAAAACTACATAATTTCAAATTATGTCGATGCTTTAATTAATACATAGAGAAAAAACCCTATGTTCGACCGAACACCCACTGCTGGAGAGATCGACCTGAGCGAGATTCAAACAGCGACTGGTGGACGAGCAAATCCGCGGCGCCATCGTGCAAGGCGCTGTGGCGGATTTGAACCTGCGGACTACGTCACTCCAGCTCAATCCGCCTGTCAGCCACCACTCGGCGCAGGTTCTGAATGTCTCGCTCAACCCGACCTTTGAACTCGGCTGGCGTGCTGGCCTGCGGCTGACCGCCCCAGTCGGTCAGTTTTTGTTTGACCTCGGGTGACTCCACCACGGCCTTGAGTTCGCGCTGCAGTCTGGCGACGATGGCGGGTGGCGTACCTGGTGGCGCTGCAATGCCGAGCCAAGACTCGAACACCAGCGTCGGATAGGTGTCTGCCACATTAGGTACGCCAAACATATTGCTCTGCCCTTTGGGCGATGTGACGGCCAAACCGCGCAAGCGCTTCTCCTTGAGCAAGGGTGCGGTGCTGGTCATGGTGTCGATCATCACATCGACCCGTCCCGCCAACAGCTCGGTCAGCGGTGCGCTACCGCCCTTGAAGGGCACGTGCACGGCAGTACCGCCGCTTTCCGCCATGATCCATTCACCCACCAAATGCATGGCCGTGCCGACACCCACCGAGGTGTAGGTGTAACGCCCCGGCTCGGCCTTGGTGCGCTGCATGAAGTCTTGAAACGAGCGAATTGGCGAATCGGGCTTGACCGACAGCGCCAGCGGATATGTGGTGATGGTCGAGATCCAGGCAAAGTCGTTCACCGGGTCAAACGGCAGCGTCTTTTTCATGGCGGCATTGCTGGCATGACCGCTCGGCAGCAAGACCAGTGTGTAGCCATCGGGCGCCGCCTTGGCGGCCATGTCCGCCGCGATATTGCCACCCGCGCCCGGTTTGTTGTCGACCATGACGGTTTGGCCAAAACGCTCCCCCAATGACTTGGCGACCAGTCGGGCCACCACGTCGCTGCCGCCACCAGGTGCGAAGCCGAGCAAAATGCGGATCGGTTTGTTCGGGTAACCGTCTTGTGCAGCTGCTGGCACGGCGTGAACCGCCAAGCCAATCACCCCGGCAAAGGCAAAGCAAGTTGAGGCCACAGAGGCGCGCATCATCAGGAATTTTTGAATCACCGTGAAATCTCCTTTATCGTTGCGCCATTGTTGGTTCACCGCCAATTGGATTCCATAGCGTTTAACCCTGAGTGGCAGCACTGCGGCTAACATCTGGCAAGTTTTTTATTTCAGCATTTTGGGAGCCCCATGACAAACACCACGCCGACCTTGCGCCAGCGCGACGCCCTGGTCTTCAGCCACATGGGCTTTTACGTGCGCGACTTAGAGCGCATGGCGCGCTTTTACCAAGACGTGATGTGTTTCACCGAAACGGATCGTGGCGACTTGGGCACGGTGCAGCTGGTGTTTTTAAGTCGGGATCCGTCGGAGCATCACCAGATCGTGCTGGCGTCGGGTCGCCCGGCTGATCTGAACTTCAA
>CANCCE010000174.1 GCA_947374505.1 Comamonadaceae bacterium
GTCAACGGTATTCACGCCGTGCCGCCTGAGTTTTTGAAGGCGCAATTGCAGGCGGTGATTGAAGATATCGGCGTCGATGCCGTGAAGATCGGCATGCTGCATTCACCCGAGATTGTGAAGGTCGTGGCTTGGGCGATTCGCCACTACCATCTGCAGAACGTGGTGCTGGACCCGGTGATGGTCGCCACCAGTGGCGACCGTTTGATTGAGCATGAAACCGTTCAGGTGTTGCAGCAAGAGCTTTTTCCGCTGGTGTCTGTGATCACGCCAAACCTTGACGAGGCAGCTTTGCTGTTGGGTCAGCCGATTGAGCATGCTGACCAGCTGGAGCAAGCCGCCAGCGATTTGCAGGCGATGGGTGCGCGCGCTGTGTTGCTCAAGGGCGGCCACTTGCAGGGCCAGGCCGTGGTGGATGTGTTGGCCGAAGCGGGCCAGCCTTGGCTGCACCTGCGCTCCGAACGCATCGCCAGTAAAAACGTGCATGGCACGGGCTGCACTTTGTCGTCTGCCATCGCCGCGCACCTCGCGCTGGGCCTGCCGCTGCGAGATGCTGTAGAGCAGGCGCGGGTTTATATTTTGGCCGCTATCGCTGCCGGTGCGGCGGTTGAAACCGGCTCAGGCCATGGTCCCTTGAACCATGGTTTTGCGCCTGTGCCGCTTCACTTCATCACCAAGCCGCCGTCCACCACCAGCACCTGACCGGTCATGAAGCGGCTCCAGTCGGAGGCCAAGAACAAGACCGGTCCGGTGACATCTTCAGGCGTTCCAATTCGGCCTAGCGGCGTTTGCGCCACGATCGCGTCTTTGACCGTTTCCCGCGTCAACCGGCTTGAATCTGTGGGTATCACCAGCCCAGGCGCGACACAGTTCACGCGAATGCCCAGCGGCCCCAGATCCGTCGCCAGATGTCGGCTAAAGCCCACCAAGGCTGACTTGGCTGTGGCGTAGTCGTTGTAGGCGACAGTGGGGCGCTCCACCAAGTCGCTGACCATGTTGATGATGCTGCCTTGCGTGCGCTGCCTAAAGTGCGGCAGAACCGCTTGGCAAACGTTATAGGCGGCATGCACCGAGCCGTCGAATTGCGTCTGAAAGGCATCCCAAGGCAGCTCCCAAAAGCGCTGCCGGTGCTCGGGGTCAAAGGTATACGGGCTGAAGGCGTTGTTGACGACCACATCAATGCGCCCAGTCTCCAGCAGCGCCTGCGCCACCATCGCCGTCACCGCCTGCGGCATGCGCACATCGGCCTGCAAGGCCATGGCGTCGCCACCCAGTTGCTGGCAGGCTTGCACCACCTCGTCAGCGGCAGCAGCGTTTTGCAGGTAGTTGACCAAGACCATGGCGCCTTCGCGTGCAAAGGCCTTGGCAATGGCCGCGCCAATACCGCGGCTGGCACCTGTGACCAAGACAACTTTGCCTTTGAAGGGGCGATGGTTGGTGATCATTTTTTACCTGGCAGCAAGTCTTGACTGACGACGTCAGAGATTTTGATGTCGCGCTGAATCACGCCAAACGCTTTGTAGGCTTGAGCGCCTTTTTGCAGTGCCAGCATGTCAAAAGAACCGAGTCCATTTTTTTGCGTGTTGACCGACACACTGGACAGATTACGCAGCTTGATGACCTCTGTATTGATCGCCGGATCCTTGCCGTCAATGGCGTATTTGACAGCCAGTTTGGCGGCTTCTTCAGGCGAGCGAATCATCCAGTCCGCGCTGTCGCGATAGGCTAAAAGAAAGCGCTTGAGCACTTCTTTTTTCTGTTGGTAGGTTTCTTCACGAACCACAAAAAAGTCGCTGGAAATGTTCAGGTGATTTTTGACTTCCATCACATTGACGTCGCCCAAGCCGCGTTGTTTGCCGACCAGCAAGCCGGTGTCTGTGGCGGCTGTGGCATCGACTTGGCCTTGCATCAGGGGTGCGAAGTTCAACAAGCCTGTCACCACCACGGTGACGTCGGACTCGCTCAAACCGGCCTCGTGCAAAAGCACCTGCAGGTTTTGTCGGGTGCCGCTGGACAGGCTGTAAACACCAATGCGTTTGCCTTTGAGGTCAGCCGGTTTGTTGATGTTGGCTGACTTGAGGGACACCACGTTGAAGACGTTTTGCGGATAGATGTCATAGATGGCGCGCAGTTTTTCACCTTTGTCCAAGGCCGCGAAAAATGAACCCGGGTCGGTGAACGCTAGATCGGCTTGGCCGCTGAGGATGTTGCGCAAAGCGTCACCGCCCCCTGCGCCCGGCACGTAGCCAAGTTCAATGCCGCGCGCTTTGAAAAAGCCCTTGTCTTCTTCGACCAGCAAGTTAGTGATTTCGGTGATGGGTTTGCTCCAGCCGGCCACCACCATTTTGTCGAGCCGCGCGGGCGTTTGCGCCAGACTGGTGGTGGGCGCGCTGATTGCGAGCACGCTCAACGTCACAGCGAGCAGGGCTGTTTGTTTTTTAAATTGGGCTGTCCAGTTTTTCATTTTTCAACTTTCTTTTGAGAATCAAGAGGCTGCTGGAGCAGGCGTCGCTCCAACCATTCGGCAAACTTGTAAAAGACCAGACCCAGCACTGTGATCAGCACCAGCACCGCAAACATCAGGGGTGTGTCCATCGATCCTTGCGCGGCAATGATCAGCGCACCCAGCCCTTTGCTGGCACCAATGAACTCCGCCACCACCGCACCAACCCAGGCCAACACCACGGCAACGCGCACCCCGGCCATGATGCTTGGCAAGCCAGCTCGAACCTTCAGCCGCCACAGGGTTTGCCATCGGCTGGCCCGCAACATGCGAAATAATTCCAGCCGTTGTGGGTCAACGTGTTGCAGGCTGGTGGCGGTGTTTTCCAGCAAGGGGAAAAAACAAATCAAGGCGGTCATGACCACGATGGGCAAGGTGCCAAAGCCAAACCAGACGATGAACAGCGGAGCTAGCGCGAGCTTAGGAACGACCTGGCTGATCACCACGTAGGGCATCAAGATGCCGCGCAAGCGAGTCGACTCGCCCAACGCCATGCCGCCCACAAAACCAACGCTGCCACCGAGCAGCAGCCCCAGCACCACGGCGCGGGTGGAGCTGAGAATGTGCGGCCACAGGTAGCCGCTGGCCAAGCCTTGCCAAAGCGATCGCGCGACCACACTGGGTGCGGGGAGCACCAAGGCGGATGGTTGGGCTATGCGCACCCACGTCTCCCACAGGCAGATGAAACCGACACCCATCAAAATCGTCACCCGGTGCCCGCGGCGCATCACAATTTCCCATCCATGGCTTGACGCAACTCGGCGCAACAGGCATTGAAGTCGGTCGTGTAGCGCAGAGCAGGCTGGCGCGGGTGTGGCAAGTGAATGGCCAGTTGATGGCATATCGTGCCTGCATGCATGACGCTGACGTGATTTGCCAGATAGACCGCTTCAGCAATGTCATGCGTGATGAACAAAACAGACGTGCCCTGGCTTTGGCAAAGCGCCAGCAAGTCTTGTTGCAACTCACTGCGGGTGATGGCGTCTAGCGATGCAAAAGGCTCGTCCATGAACAACATCGGCGGCGCTGTGATCAAGGCTCTGGCGATAGCGACTCTGCTTTGCTGCCCACCCGAGAGCTGTTGTGGATAGCGCGAATGCAGGCCGTTCAGACCAAGTTGATCGAGCAACTCATTCGCTTTGTCATGCTGGGCAGCTTGAACTTTGCCATGCAAAGTGATCGGCAACAAGACGTTGTCCCGCACCGTGAGCCACTCCAGCAGGGTTGGCGTCTGCAAAACAAACCCCATGTCAGGGTTAGGACCTGTCACCGGTTCTTCTTGCAACGTTACAGCGCCCGCCTGCGGTTGTAGCAAACCTGCGGCGAGCTTGAGCAAGGTCGTCTTGCCGCAACCACTGCGACCAATCAGGCAATGAAAATCGCCCGGGGCGATGTGCAGACTGAGGCTGTGCACGACATCTTTATCGACATCTAGATCAGCATTGCTCCGGCCCGGATAGGCATAGCGAACAGCATTGAGATCGAGAAAGCGCTTCATGTCACAGCTCGTAGCCTGTATAGCGTTCAGCCGCCAGTTCAGCAGACTGGTCGATGTCAACCATGCGCACCAAATCCAGCAAGCTGAAGCGGCCATCGTGGTGCCAACCGGCTTCAGGTGAGGTCATCGCGCCCAAGGCGCAGATGCGGGTGACGCCGGCTTGTCCCAGAGCGTCGCCCAGCGCTAGCAGTTCTTCAGGGGCAGCTGCCAAGCCAACCGTTTGCAGGTAGGCGCGTTGCGGCTCAATCAGCGGGATCACGTCTTGCAGTGCGTCCACCGCGACCACCAGCACGCAGCGATTCAGCGGGCCGGGCAGCAGTGGCTGCGGTGCATCGGCGTAGACGACAGTGAAGGCTTGTGTCGCATCACCCAGCACGCGGTGGCCAGCGTCCCTGAGGCTCTCAAATTCGTGACGTTCCCGCCAGCCAGCGACGCTGGCTGCTTCTTCTAGTGTTAAGGTGCGGCGTGTAAATTTGGCAGTCAACGCTGCCAGCTCGCTGGCCAAGAATTGTGCAAATTCGAGGGGCTGAACTGGCCCACCACGCTGCACATAAAACACATGCGGGGAATAACAACCTTGCTGGTCCCAGCGCGCAACGTCCAGCGCTGCTGCGCGCGCAGTGGCTTGCCCCCGCATGACTGACAGGGCAGTGTTCGAAACCATGCCAAAACTGAGCTTGTGGCCGTGCGGCAAGAAACGCGTGGTCACCGGTATCCGGTCTTGCATGGCGCGCAGTGCCGTGTTGCCGCCATAGGCCAGCACCACGTCGGCCTCAGCAAAGACGCAGCGCTCAAGGTCCGGGTCGCCGCCTTGCCACCAGACCACGGCGAAGCAGTCGGCCCAGCGCGGCTCGACCTCGACCAGCAGCCGTGCAAATAGGCTGGCAAAAATAGGCTCTGCGCTGGAGATTTTGCCGATGGCGCCGGCCTTGACCAGCAGGCCGGAAACGAAACTCCACAGGGGCAGGGCAGGCACATTGCCGGCCCAGACATGCACCAGCAACTCGGGGCCGATGGCTTTGCTCCAGCCACCTTTGGCGCGGGCTTGGAATTCGTCGAGCAGTTTGGGGTTGGCAAAGTCTTCCGCGACAAAACGTTGCAGTTGCAGCGCTCGAAAGGTTTGCAGATAGTTGTTCAAACCCAGTCGCACCATGGCGGTGTCAAAGCCGGTGGCGCGCGGCAACAGGCGCTCCATCGCTTGGCGGTAAGGGTCGTCGGCGTTCAGCAAGCGCGCGATGGCGGTGTCGATGGTACGGATGATGTCCGAGACCGGCCATGACTTCAAATGCGCCCGGCTGGCCTGGCGAATGCGGTTGGAGAGGATCTTGTATTGGTCGGTGCTGAGCTCCGGCACCTCTATTGTCAGTGCATCGTTGGGCGTTCCCAAATGAAGTCTTTTCCAGCGAACTTCATCGTTCCGCAAGCCGGGCAAGTAACCGGCTTTGAAGACTTCGAGGTCGGCATTATGGTCGGTCGTGTTCACGCCCGTGCTGCTTTCAGGAAGTCTTCAACGGCCAGCGAGCAGCCCTTAGCCTCTGCGCCTTGAGCCCGGCCAAGCAAGACAAAACCGTCGTCTGTGGCGACGCCCACATCTTCCGTGAGGATGGTGGTGACGGAGTTGAAGTTGGCCAGATCGGTGTGTGCCAAGACACCACGTTCGCCTCGGGCGACTTCCTGGCCGGTCATCGGGTCGAGCAAGCGTGACCGCATCCAGTGCGGTCCCCGTTTGACCGAGGGAACGCTGCAGTTGCCCGCGTCATAAAACTGCGTGCTCAGCTCGGTCATGCCGTACATGTTGATGCACTGACGCCGGTCGACGCCAAAGGTGGCCGACAACTGAGCGTAAAAATCTTCCATCGGTATATCCCGCGACTGGCCTTTGAAGCCACCGGTGTCGAGAATTCGGCTGCCCTGTGGCAACGCAAAAGACAGCCTGCGCGCCTGTAG
>CANCCE010000175.1 GCA_947374505.1 Comamonadaceae bacterium
CGCTGTCCGATCAACTGCCGGTGCCAGGCGTAGCTCTCAGCCGCCGACAAACCGCCGGTGGCATTGATGCCGGTCAGGTCGTTGATCTCGTCCAGGTCAATCTCAACAATCTCTGCGCCTGCCGTGCGCAGCACGTTCAAGCTGTGCTCAAAGGCGCTGGCCACGGTGGCGTCCAAGCTGTCTTGCATCAGGCCCCGAGGCACTGCAAAACGGCTGGCCGACAAAGGCTTGCCTGCCAGCACCACGCCCCTGGCGGCCAGCACTTCGTGCACTGTCACGGCATCGCGCACTGAGCGCGTGATGGCGCAGACCGTGTCTAGCGTGGTGGACAAGGGCAGGGCGCCGGCAGTCGGCACCAGACGCGCCGTGCTTTTAAAGCCGACCAGACCGCACAGCGCTGCCGGAATGCGGATTGAGCCACCGGTGTCAGAGCCCAAACCAACGGCAGCCGCCCCGGTGGCCACGGACACTGCGGCGCCCGAAGACGATCCACCCGGAACGCGGGCGATCAAGCGGTCGGCAGGGTTCACGGGTGTGCCAAAGTGCGGGTTGATGCCGACGCCCGAGTACGCGAACTCGGACATGTTGGTGCGTCCAGCGATCAGACCGCCGGCGCTGCGCAATCGTGCAACCGCCGGACAGTCGATCAGCGCCGGTGCTGCATCAGCCAAGACGATCGAGCCGGCTTGGGTTCGCTCACCGGCCACATCAAACAGGTCTTTGACTGAGATTGGCAGCCCAGCCAGCGGGCCTAGGCTGGCCGTGTTTCGGTTGGCGACATTTGCCACTTTGGCAGCGTCTTCCAAAAGTTCGGCCGGGTGGCTGATGTAAACATGAGCGCAGGCACTGCTCAAACTGGCTTGCCGGGCTTGGTGCAGGGCGTCGGCTAGGCTGGTTTGGCCGGTAGCGATCGATTGGCGTTGCGCGTGAAGGTCTAGGTGCATGGCTTTCATGGGCTTCACGCCTGAGGGTGGTATGATCTGCGGGCTTTGCTAATGACCAGAAATGAGAAACAGGTTGTTTGCAAAGTAAATCGCAAATCAGCCAATCAAGGTGTCGTTCCGGAAATAAGTCCAGACGATAAGCGCTGATTTTAGACACAACCTTTGGAGTTTTATATGTCAATCACCATGCGTGAAATGCTGGAAGCCGGCGTCCATTTCGGTCACCAAACCCGCTTCTGGAACCCTAAGATGGCTCCGTACATCTTCGGTCACCGCAACCGCATCCACATCATCAACCTGGAAAAATCGCTGCCGATGTTCCAGGACGCAGCCAAATTCGCGCGTCAACTCGCTGCCAACGGCGGCAACATTCTGATGGTGGGTACCAAACGTCAAGCCCGTGACATCGTCGCTGCTGAAGCTCAGCGCGCTGGCGTGCCTTACGTTGACCAACGTTGGTTGGGCGGCATGCTGACCAACTTCAAGACGGTCAAAACATCGATCAAGCGCCTGAAGGAAATGAAGGCTCAGCAAGAAGCTGGCCTCGACACCATCAGCAAAAAAGAGCAACTCACGTTCAAGCGTGAAATCGAGAAGCTCGAAAAAGACATCGGTGGCATCCAGGACATGGCTGCCTTGCCAGACGCTATTTTCGTGATCGACGTCGGTTTTCACAAAATCGCCGTGGCTGAAGCCCAAAAGCTCGGCATCCCACTGATCGGTGTGGTTGACTCCAACCACTCGCCTATCGGTATCGATTACGTGATCCCAGGCAACGATGACTCGTCCAAAGCGGTTGAGCTGTACGCTCGCGGTATGGCTGACGCGATCATCGAAGGCCGTGCCAACTCCACTGGCGAAGTGGTTCGTGCTGTGGCGCCTGAAGCCGCCGACGAATTCGTCGAAGTGAAGACTGCAGCTTAATCACTGCGGCCTTGTGCCACTCGAAAAAGGGGCTCGGGTAGCCCCTTTTTCACACTTAAATTTTGCGGCCACTTTGTTGTCCGCGCTTCGTACACTTAGTCAATCGACTCTCAAGGAGAAACAAAAATGATCATCACTGCAAGCATGGTTGCTGAACTGCGCGCCAAAACCGATGCCCCCATGATGGAGTGCAAAAAAGCACTGACTGAAGCCGACGGCAACATGGAAAAAGCCGAAGAAATTTTGCGCGTCAAGCTGGGTAACAAGGCCGGCAAAGCGGCTTCCCGCATCACCGCTGAAGGGGTTGTTGCAACGTACAGCGAAGGCGGCATTGGCGCCCTGGTCGAAGTCAATTGCGAAACTGACTTTGTCACCAAAAACGACAGTTTTCTGGGACTCGTCAAGGCGGTGGCTGAAGGCATCGTCAAACACAAACCTGCTGATGTCGAAGCCATCGGTGCCATGCCTTTTTCGATGGACGGCTTTGGCCCGACGATCGAAGATGTGCGCAAAGGCTTGATCGGCAAGATTGGTGAGAACATGAGTGTTCGCCGCTTCAAGCTTTTTGATGCGGGCAACCAACTGGCTTCTTACTTGCACGGCACTCGCATCGGTGTGGTGGTTGAGTTTTCTGGTGACGAAACTGCCGCCAAAGACGTTGCCATGCACGTGGCTGCCATGAAGCCAGTGGCTTTGTCCAGTGCTGATGTGCCGGCTGAACTGGTCGCCAAAGAGCGCTCAGTGGCCGCGGCCAAAGCCGCTGAAGATGCGTCCAAAGCGCAAGCCGAAGGCAAGCCGGTTCAGTCCGCTGAAATCGTGGCTAAACGCATTGACGGTGGCGTGCAGAAGTACCTCAAAGAAGTCAGCCTTTTCAACCAGTCGTTTGTCAAAAATGACAAGCAAACGGTTGAGCAGATGCTGAAAGAACGCGCCACCACGGTGAAAGCTTTCACCATGTACGTGGTCGGCGAAGGCATTGAGAAGAAGGTCGACGACTTCGCCGCCGAAGTGGCTGCTCAGATCGCTGCAGCCAAAGCCGCCTGATCATTCTCGGGTCAAGCGACGATTCATTCATCAACCCTCACTCACGGACTCGCCATGCCAGCTTACAAGCGGATTTTGCTCAAACTGTCAGGTGAAGCTTTGATGGGTGACGATGCTTTTGGTATCAACCGCGCGACGATTGTGCGGATGGTCGAGGAGATTGCCGAGGTTTCGCGGCTTGGGGTGGAGTTGGCCATCGTTATCGGTGGCGGCAACATCTTCCGCGGCGTGGCGGGCGGCTCTGTCGGCATGGACCGGGCCACAGCTGACTACATGGGCATGTTGGCCACGGTGATGAATGCGCTGGCCTTGGGCGACACCATGGACAAAGCCGGGCTGACGCCTCGCGTGATGTCGGCCATCGCTATTGAACGTGTGGTCGAGCCGTATGTGCGGCCAAAAGCGTTGCAGTATCTGGAAGAGGGCAAGGTGGTGATTTTTGCGGCCGGAACCGGCAATCCATTTTTCACCACCGATACCGCTGCAGCGCTGCGCGGTGCTGAAATTGGCGCAGAGATCGTGCTCAAAGCCACCAAGGTGGACGGCGTTTACAGCGCTGATCCGCGCAAGGTTCCAAACGCTACGCGTTACGACACCATCACCTTTGATGATGCGATGAGCCAAAACTTGGAAGTCATGGACGCCACGGCATTTGCCCTGTGTCGTGACCAAAAACTACCGGTGAAAGTCTTCAGTATTTTCAAGCCTGGTGCGCTCAAGCGCGTGGTGATGGGCGAAAACGAAGGCACGCTGGTCCACATTTGAAGTTGAAGGAACGGCCGTACAGGTCCCTTCTTTTGTAAACTTGAATTTTGTTGTAGACGGAGACGCACCCATGAGCATCGCAGACACCAAAACCAACGCCGAAACAAAAATGCAGCAATCGCTTGAGAATTTCAAGCATGCGCTGACCAAAATTCGCACCGGCCGGGCCAACCCCGGTCTGCTGGACACCGTCCAGGTCGACTACTACGGCTCGATGGTGCCCATCAGTCAGGTCGCCAATGTGTCTTTGCTGGATGCCCGCACGATCAGTGTCTCGCCGTGGGAAAAAGGCATGAGTGCGAAGATCGAAAAAGCCATTCGTGACTCCGATCTTGGTTTGAATCCTGCCTCCCAGGGCGACTTGATTCGGGTGCCCATGCCGGCCATGACCGAAGAGCGCCGTAAGGAACTCACCAAGATTGTCAAAGCCGAAGGCGAACATGCCAAGGTGGCCATTCGTAACCTGCGCCGTGATGCCAATGAAGGCGTTAAGAAGCTGGTGAAAGACAAGCTCGCCTCAGAGGATGACGAGCGTCGCGCCCAGGAAGACATTCAAAAGTTCACCGATCGTTTCATTGCTGATGTCGACAAGCTTGTCGTCAGCAAGGAACAAGACATCATGGCCGTTTGACGCTTCCCCTGAACCTTCGCTTAAGGGCTTGACTGCCATGACCGATCCCGTGCTCAGCAGCATGCCGCATCACGTGGCCATCGTCATGGATGGCAATGGGCGTTGGGCGGGCAAGCGGTTTTTGCCGCGCATCGCTGGCCACAAGCAAGGTGTGACGGCGTTGCGACGCTGCGTCAAGGCTTGCGTGGCGCGCGGCATTGGCGTGTTGACCGTGTTTGCTTTTTCCTCAGAAAACTGGAATCGTCCCACCGAAGAGGTTTCCGGTTTGATGGACCTGCTGGCCCGCGCGGTCACCAGTGAAGTAGCCGAGCTCAAACAAAACGGTGTTCGCTTGCATTTCGTCGGTGATCGCCAGCGACTGTCGCCGACAATGCAGGCCGCATTCGTCAGTGCGGAAGCGAGCACCGCTTTAAATACCGGCATGGTGCTCAACGTTTGCTTCAACTATGGTGGCCGTTGGGATATTGTGCAGGCTGCCCAAAAAGTCGCTGACAGCGGTCAGCCCATCACCGAACTGGCGCTTGACCGCGCACTGTCACTTGCGCACGTGCCGGACCCGGACTTATTTATCCGTACGGGGGGTGAACTGCGCATCAGCAATTTTTTGCTTTGGCAAGCCGCTTATGCCGAGTTGTATTTCACGGACAAGCTGTGGCCGGAGTTTGACGATGCTGCACTGGATGAAGCGATTGCTGTGTTTCGCGCGCGTGAGCGGCGCTTTGGTCAAACCTCTGCGCAACTCGCTTCGCTGCCTGCAGCGCACAGTCCGGCTGCAACCGGCCAACCGATGAAGGTCGTCTGATGCTCAAACAGCGCGTGATCACTGCTTTGGTGTTGCTGGCGATCTTGCTGCCCGCACTTTTCTATCCTTCTTATGTGCCGTTTTGCGCGATCACCTTGGTGCTCATTTCTGCGGGTGGCTGGGAGTGGGGTCGGCTCAATGGCTGCAGTCAACCGTTGTCCGTGCTGATTGGTTTCGTCTGTTTGCTGGCGTGCCTGTTGTCTTGGTATGCCGGCTTGTTGACGCAATCCTTGCCTTGGTTGTGGAGCGCAGCGGGTGCGGCTTGGGTCTTGGCTGGTGCGTGGTTGCTGCAGAGGGGCGTCAGCGGTTGGCCGCAGATTCCAAAGCCGCTGCGTTTGACCGTGGGCGCAGTGGCCCTATGGCTGGCTTGGCTTGCATTGGTGCAGGCGCGCGTCATAGGTGTCAACTTTTTGCTGTCGGTCATGGTGCTGGTGTGGACGGCGGACATTGGCGCTTACTTTGCCGGCAAAGCTTTCGGCACCAAATTCATCAAAGTGAAGCTTGCGGCGTCTATCAGTCCTGGCAAAAGCTGGGAAGGTGTTTGGGGCGGCATGGTCTGCGTGCTGCTGTTGGCGCTCGGCTGGACATGGTTTGACGGTATCAGTGCGACGCTCATCCCAAGCCTCTACTCATCGTTGGTCAGCCGTTATGGGTGGGCCGTGATGCTGATCGCGGTTGTTTTCCTGTCGGCCATGAGCGTGGTCGGTGATCTGGTCGAGTCGCTGGTCAAGCGCAGCGCTGGCGCCAAAGATTCCAGCGGCTTGCTGCCGGGTCACGGCGGTGTTCTGGATCGGGTCGATGCTTTGCTGCCAAC
>CANCCE010000176.1 GCA_947374505.1 Comamonadaceae bacterium
GTCGACCCACTTGGCCATGCGGCTGGCTTGCTTGTGACCGCGGGCTGAGAGGCAACGATGCAAGTCTGCATCGGCCACACTAGAGGGTCCTGCTGGCGCCGGGCCGAAGTCTGGCCCGTCTTCTGCATCGGCATGTCTCCAGAGGATTAAGTCCATGGCTTATTGGCTCACAGGGGGCTTCGCGGTTTTGACTGCTTTCACCGTTTTGACCGGCTTGACCGACTTGACCGTCTTCACCACTTTGGGCAACTTGGTGACTAGGGTCTTAGGCTCTGACGAGTAGCGGGCCATCAACGCCACTTGCGCACTCTGCTTGCGGCTGCGCGGTTGCAAGGCCGTGCGTTGGTAAGTACCGTCCGCCTTCAAGTCCCAAGCGTCTTGTGTGTCATGCAGATAAGCCACCAGACACTCGTCAACGATGCGTTGGCGGATCACCGGATCGGCCACAGGCCAAGCCAGTTCTATACGACCAAACATGTTGCGATTCATCCAGTCAGCACTGGACAAGTACAGGGTTTCGTCGTCGCCCGTGCGGAAATAAAACACGCGCGCGTGCTCCAGGAAGCGACCGATGACCGAGCGGACTCTGATATTTTCAGTGAGTCCGGGGACCTGTGCCGGCAACATACATGCACCACGCACGATCAGATCAATTTTGACGCCCTGCTGCCCGGCCTTGATCAGCGCGCGCATCAGACCTTCATCGGTGAGCGCGTTCATCTTGGCGATCAAGCGGGTGTCTTTGCCACTGACTGCAGCGGTGCCCAAGGCGTCGATCATCTCGATCATTTTTCGATGCAGCTGCACAGGTGCAAGCACCAACTGGCGCAACTTCGGCAGGCGACTCTGGCTGGCCAGATGAAAGAAAATATTTTCAACGTCCAGCGTCAGCATCGGGTTGGCTGTGAGGTAACTCACATCGGTGTAAAGCCGCGCTGTTCTAGGGTTGTAATTACCGGTTGACAAGTGCGCGTAGCGCTTGAGTTGCTTGCCCTCACGGCGCGTCACCAGCAACATCTTAGCGTGAGTTTTCAAACCCACGACACCATAAAGAACCTGCGCACCAATCGACTCCAACATTTCAGCCCAATTGATATTGGCTTCTTCGTCAAAGCGAGCTTTCAGCTCCACCACCACCGTGACCTCTTTGCCCCGCCGGACTGCCTCGCGCAGCAAGACCATGAGCTCTGAATCAGCACCCGTCCGGTAAATAGTCTGCTTGATGGCCAATACCTGCGGGTCGTTGACAGCCTCACGCAGAAAAGCCAATACACCGTCAAAACTTTCGAACGGCTGATGAATGCAAACATCCCCTTGTTTGATTTTTTCAAACAAAGACTCAGAAGCCATCAGCTGCTGCGGATACGATGCTTTGTAGGGCTTAAAAAGTAGCTCAGGCGCTTTGATCAGATCGACCATCTGCGTTAAACGCACCAGATTCACAGGGCCATTGACGCGGTAAATAGCCTCTTGCGGCAGCTGAAACTGGCGCTGTAAAAAGTTCGACAAGTGTTCCGAGCAGCCCGACGAAATTTCAAGGCGGACCGCCTGTCCATAGTGACGCTGCTCCAGACCGGCGCGTAGCGCGGTGCGCAGGTTCAGGACATCGTCTTCATCGACCGCCAAGTCAGAATGCCGGGTCACCCGAAATTGCGAGAACTGCAACACATCGCGGCCTGGAAATAAATCGGCAATGTGAGCACGAACCACACTGGACAAAGACACAAACAGCGTCTTCTCATCGCCATTTTTGTGGGGCAACTGAATGACGCGCGGCAACACCCTTGGCACCTTGACGATGGCGATATCGTTTTCTCGACCGAAGGCGTCTTTCCCACCCAGGCGAACAATGAAGTTGAGCGACTTGTTGGCCACCATAGGAAACGGATGCGACGGGTCAAGACCCACCGGAATCAGCAAGGGGCGAACCTCACGCAAAAAATAAGCTTTGACCCACCGCCTTTGAGCCGTGTCACGCTCACTTTGCGACAGCAGGTGAATACCGTGCCGCGCAAACTCCGGCATCAACACCTCATTGAACAGCTGGTACTGGCGTGCCACCATCTCATGCGCGCTTGCCGACAGGGCCCGGAAAACTTGGGCCGCATCAGACTGACCGGCTCCCTGAGGCGTGACTGCGGCAAGATGCGGTGCAGCGCGCACTTCAAAGAATTCGTCCAGGTTGGATGAAACGATGCACAAGAAGCGCAGACGCTCCACCAGCGGCACTTCAGGTCGGGTGGCTAAGTCAAGCACCCGCTCATTGAAGGCCAGGATGCTGCCGTCCCGATTCAGAAATTTGATGCTCAATGCATCTGTGTCAGTCATCACATCAGTGTGTGGGTTGAGAAGAGACATGAAGGTAAGCCTGTAAATTCGACATGCAGATCGAGATCAGGAACAAAGTCACTGCTAAGTTCGTCGCCTATTCTGGAAGCTCTTCGTGACAATGATGTGACAAATCAGTGAAAATTTTAATCGGCGACTGTTGCAAAGTGTTTGCGATAGCGCAAAGGCAAGTCTGAAATACGCATCATCATCGGCAGATCGGCAGAGTTGAAGTCTGGGTCCCAGGCTGGGGCACCCAACACCTTGGCGCCGAGTCGCAAATAACCCCTGATGAGCGCTGGCGGCTCCACCATCAAGGAGTTGTCCAATTGGTCTACCGGCAAGGCCAGACGGGGAGTGACATGCCAGTCTATGGCCGCCAGATGGGTTTCGCGCAGTTGCCGCCAGATGCTGGCGGCCGCATGGCCACTGGGTGTGCCGCTGTGCTGCATCGGAATGCTGGCGCAACCAATCATGGTGTCAAGTTGGTTGCGCGACATGAACTGCGCCAAAGCCCCCCACAAAGCCATGATGACTGCGCCTTGACGATGCTCCGCATGAACACAGCTGCGCCCCAGCTCCACCATCCGGCTGCGCAGCGAGCGCAAGCGGGTGAGGTCAAACTCGAGGTCGCTGTACGTGCTGCCCGCCCGCTTGGCCTGGGTGGGTGTCAATGCCCGGTAAGTGCCGATGACCTCTTGCGTGGCCTCGTCGCGCACCAGCAAATGTTCGCAGTAGTCGTCAAACAAGTCCATGTCATGGCCGGGAATTTTGCAGACCAGGCGCGCGCCCATCTCGACCGCAAAGACCTGGTACCTCAGACGCTGGGCCTCGCGGACTTCGTCTTGGTGCCGGGCCCAGCTGACCTGAATTTTGGTGGCCGCAGGCTTGACACCCACGGGCGCAGAGATTGCTTGAGAGCTTCGATGAAGTAACCCCCGTGGCAACTCGACCGGCGACAAGGAAAATGTGGGATTCGGCAGTTCTTTCATGTCAGTTTCCTAAATATTTGTCGAACGGGTTGCGTACTGGCGTGGGAACAAGGACAAGCCCTCAAGCCAAGGCTTGGCACCGGGAACAAAATGCAGTCCACCCGGACTATTGGCCATGGCTTGCGCCGTGCAATGCAAAATACGCAGAACGTTGGTTTGAAAGGAGCTCGAACTGTTTAGCTCGGCTGGGCGGCACATCTGAACTTCTAAGGCATCATGTTTCATGCCCTGAAGTTTGGCGTTTCAGCGTGACGCGATCATGTCAAAGTCATGACATTTTGGTGACGTCAGGGCGATCTATATCACCGCTTGGTTCACGCGGGTCGACAGCGCCACAGCACTTTCCTTGCGCTCGCTGTAGCGGTCGACCAGCCAAGGTGAGACATCGCGTGTCAACAACGTGAATTTGAGCAGTTCTTCCATCACGTCCACTACGCGGTCGTGATACGCCGACGGTTTCATGCGGCCGGCTTCGTCGAACTCCAGAAAAGCTTTGGCGATGGAGGATTGATTTGGAATCGTCAGCATGCGCATCCAGCGGCCAAGTACGCGCATCTGGTTCAACGCATTGAAGGACTGCGAGCCGCCGGAGACTTGCATCAACGCCAGCGTCTTGCCTTGGGTCGGCCGAACTGCGCCTTCGCTCAACGGAATCCAGTCAATTTGTGACTTCAAAATTCCGGTCATCGCACCATGCCGTTCAGGGGAACACCAGACCATGCCTTCAGACCAGGCAGCGAGCTCGCGCAACTCTTGAACTTTGGGGTGCGACTCGGGCGCATCGTCCGGCAGTGGCAAACCGCTCGGCGAAAAAGTGCGTGTTTCAGCCCCCATAGCCTGCAACAGTCGTGCGGCTTCTTCACTGGCTAAACGACTGTAAGAACGCACGAGCACGGATCCGTAGAGCAACAAGATGCGCGGTGGATGGGTTGCGGCACAGGGCGCACCGGCACCCTTCAATGCAGGTTTGACGACATACGCAGGGTCAACCGGCGACCCCTCCAACGCGCTCAGTACCGCTATCTCGTCCATGCTTAACCTTCACATCTTGCTCAGTTGCAACCTTTCAATTATATTTGAAACATGAAAAAAGCACAGCTGACCGAGACAATCGATGTCCTTGACGAAGACTTGGCCGTGAAATCCTTAGCTGCATTGGCGCAAACGCAGCGCTTACGTGCGTTTCGCGCTTTAGTCGTGGCAGGGCCCGATGGATTAACACCGGGCGTGATTGCGGATCAGCTGAGCATGACACCGAGCGCCCTTTCCTTTCACCTGAAGGAACTCTCCCATGCCGGCTTGGTCCGCAGCGAGGCACGCGGCCGCAATCTCATTTACCGGGCTGAGTTTTCACGGATGAACGCCTTGCTCGGCTACTTGACTGAACAATGCTGCCAAGGTGAAAGTTGCGCAGCTGTACCCGCTCCAAGCCAGAAAAAAAGGATCCCTGATGGGCTTGTTTGAACGCTATTTAACGCTCTGGGTTGCCATCGGCATTGCTGCCGGCGTCGGGCTGGGCTTATGGGCACCGGCTGCCTTTCAGTCCATTGCTGGCATTGAATACGCGCAGGTCAATCTGGTGGTGGCGGTTTTCATCTGGGTGATGATTTATCCGATGATGATCCAGATCGACTGGTCGGCTGTCAAAGACGTTGGCAAAAAACCGCGCGGTTTGCTGCTCACGCTCGTCGTCAACTGGCTCATCAAACCCTTCACCATGGCGCTGCTGAGCGTGCTGTTTTTCAAGTACCTGTTTGCGGCTTGGGTTGACCCGCAGTCTGCCTCTGAATACATCGCTGGCATGATCTTGCTCGGTGTTGCGCCCTGTACCGCCATGGTGTTTGTCTGGAGCACGCTGGTCAAGGGAGATGCCAACTACACGCTGGTGCAAGTCACCGTCAATGACCTGATCATGGTGGTGGCCTTCGCCCCGATTGCGGCATTTTTACTGGGCGTCACCCACATCACTGTGCCGTGGGAAACACTGCTGCTGTCAACACTGCTGTATGTGGTGCTGCCGCTGGCCGCCGGCATGGCCACCCGCCACGCGTTGCTGAAAAAATCAAACCATGCCGTCGCTGCATTTGTGGCGAAACTCAAACCGTGGTCGGTGATCGGCCTGCTGGCGACGGTCGTGCTGCTGTTTGGTTTTCAGGCCGGCACCATTGTCGCCAAGCCGCTGGTCATCGCCATGATCGCGGTTCCCTTGATCCTTCAAAGCTATGGCATTTTCATCATCAGCTTTGCCGGGGCAAAATTTTTGAGGCTGCCACACAACATTGCTGGACCGGCCTGCCTGATCGGCACCTCGAATTTTTTTGAACTGGCGGTTGCTGTAGCCATCTCGCTCTTCGGTCTGAATTCAGGTGCCGCACTGGCCACCGTGGTGGGCGTGCTGGTCGAGGTGCCGGTGATGCTGTCGCTGGTGGCCATCATCAACCGCACGCAGCATTGGTTTCCCGATAAACCCGATGCCCACAAGTAGCCCTGCATCGATTTGAGCCTTTTAGAAATCGATGACCGAGCACGTGACTGCACAAGGGATAGAAAGGCGCGAACCCCGCTACCCC
>CANCCE010000177.1 GCA_947374505.1 Comamonadaceae bacterium
CGATTGGCTACGCCCCACGCGAATCGATTGCCGGTGACTTTCTGGAAGGTTTGTCGCGCGAAGGCTTCAAGGTTGCGCACGACATCAGCGCCTACAGCTTTCCGGCCATGGCCAAAGCCGCCCTGCCCTACCTGAACAAAAAATCGGCCCTGCTGACGCTGACGTATCTGGGTGCGCTGCGGGTGCTGCCGAACTACAACACGATGGGCTTGGCCAAGGCCAGCCTGGAGGCCTCGGTACGCTACATGGCCGAATCGATGGGGCCCAAAGGCATGCGCGTCAATGGCATCAGCGCCGGCCCGATCAAGACGCTGGCGGCCAGCGGTATTGCCGGTTTCAGCAAGATTCTGGGCGCTGTGGCCGCGGCCTCACCGATTCGCCGCAACGTGACGATTGACGAAGTCGGCAATGTCGCCGCTTTCCTGATGAGCGATTTAGCCAGTGGCGTGACCGCTGAAATCACTTACGTTGATGGCGGTTTCAGCCATGTCGTGGGCGGCATCGCAGAACCCGTCGAAGCCAGCTGACCCTGCATGGGAAAGCACCTCGCCGCCCTCGTTTGCCGTGTCAAGGCAAGCGTGGCTTGGCTGAAGTTGCTGGCCCTCGGCTTGGTTCTAGCGTCCTTGCTGGCACCGGCCCTCCCGCTTTCCGCGGCCGAGAACACTCCGCCCTTGATGCTGGCCAAGGTGTATCACCCTGGGATGGACCTGCAGGACTACTGGGTCAGTGAAAAATACGACGGTATGCGCGGCTACTGGGATGGCCAGAAACTACTGACCCGCGGCGGTGAACCCATCTTTGCACCCGTGTGGTTTACCGCAGGTTGGCCGGATGAGGCCATGGACGGTGAACTCTGGGCGGGCCGTGGGCAATTTCGGTTAGCGGTTTCAACCGTGCGCAAACTCACGCCAGACGACGATGCCTGGCGCGGCATTCGTTTCATGGTGTTTGATTTACCAGCCCATAGGGGCACGTTCACGCAGCGCATACCGGCGCTCAACAGTCTTGTACAAAAAATCAACCAGCCATGGGTGCAGGCCGTTCCTCAATGGAAGGTCGTCAGTCATCTGGCACTCAGCAACATGCTGACACAGCACGTGAAGGCAAAAGGCGAAGGCCTGATGCTGCACCGTGGTGCTTCGCTTTATGCAGGAGGCCGCAGCGACGACTTGCTGAAAGTCAAAACCCATGAGGACGCTGAAGCGCGGGTGGTTGGACACCTGCCCGGAAAAGGCAAATACACCGGCGCGCTGGGGGCCTTGTTGGTTGAAATGCCAGCACTGCCGGGGCATGAGCCGATACGCTTCAAAATAGGCACCGGCCTGAACGATGCTGAACGCAAAGCACCACCGCCCATTGGCTCGACAGTGACCTACCGGTTCAGGGGTTTCAACGACAGCGGCATTCCGCGTTTTGCCAGCTTCATGCGTATCCGAACAGACTTAGACGCTGTTAATCCGGCCCCATAAATCAGCGATCAGCGCTTCACGCAGTCCGCGTAATAACGCTTCTTGCCTTTGGCATCTTCTTGCTCAACCAAACCGTGAATATCGGTTTCAAAGCCCGGGCACTGACCATTGAACTCACGCGCGAACTTCAGGTAATCCACAATCTTTTTGTTGAACACTTCTCCTGGAATCAACAGTGGAATACCCGGCGGATAAGGCGTCACCAGACCAACCGTGATACGCCCTTCCAAGTGATCGATCTCCACCCGCTCTGTGGTGCGGTGCGCAATGTGCGCATAGGCATCGCTCGGCTTCATGGCCGGGGTCAGGTCGCTCAAATACACCTCAGTCGTCAAACGTGCAATGTCGTACTTGGCGTACTGCGCATGAATGTGTTGACACAAATCAGTCAGGCCCATGCGTTCGTACTTGGGATACTTCTGACAGAACTCAGGCAAAACGCGCCACATCGGCTGGTTCTTGTCGTAGTCGTCTTTGAACTGCTGCAGCGCTGTCAGCAGCGTGTTCCAGCGGCCTTTGGTGATGCCGATGGTGAACATGATGAAGAAACTGTAGAGACCCGTTTTTTCAACGATCACGCCATGCTCAGCCAAAAACTTGGTGACGATGCTGGCGGGAATACCGGTCTTCGCGAACTTGCCATTCAGGTCCATGCCCGGCGTGACGATGGTCGACTTGATCGGGTCCAACATGTTGAAACCGGTGGCCATCTGGCCAAAGCCGTGCCAGTTGTTGGCGCCGTTTTTAGCCGTCTTGGCGCTGCGGGATTCGCCCTTGATGATCCAGTCCTTGGCCTCACCAATGCCTTCATCCACCAGTTTGTCCGGGCCCCACACCTTGAACCACCAGTCGGTGCCGTATTCATCGTCAATCTTGCGCATGGCACGACGGAAGTCCAGCGCCTCGGCAATGCTTTCTTCAACCAGGGCCGTGCCGCCGGGCGGTTCCATCATGGCCGCAGCGACGTCGCAGCTGGCGATGATGCTGTACTGCGGCGAGGTTGAGGTGTGCATCAGGTAAGCCTCATTGAAGAGGTGCCTGTCGAGCTTGGTATTTTGGGAGTCTTGAACCAGCACGTGGCTGGCTTGGCTGATACCAGCCAGCAGTTTGTGGATCGACTGCGTTGAATACACCACCGCATCCTTCGGACGCGGGCGGTTTTTGCCCATGGCGTGGTAGGTGCCATAGAACGGATGGAAAGCCGCATGTGGCAACCAAGCCTCGTCGAAATGCAGGTTGTCGATGTAGCCATCCAGCATGCCCTTGATGGTCTCTGTGTTGTACAGAACACCGTCATAGGTGGACTGCGTCAAGGTCAATACGCGCGGTTTGACTTGGCTGGCGTCAACCCCCTTCAACAACGGATTCGCGGCAATTTTGGCGCGGATGGCCTCGGGCTCAAACTCGCTTTGCGGGATTGGGCCAATGATGCCGAAGTGATTGCGCGTTGGCTTCAAAAACACCGGGATTGCGCCGGTCATGATGATGGCGTGCAAGATCGACTTGTGGCAGTTGCGGTCGACCACGACCACGTCGCCCGGCGCCACGGTGTGGTGCCAGACAATCTTGTTGCTGGTCGAGGTGCCGTTGGTGACAAAGAAGCAATGATCGGCATTGAAAATACGCGCGGCATTGCGCTCGCTGGCGCCGATGGCACCGTCATGGTCGAGCAACTGACCGAGCTCTTCAACCGCATTGCAAACGTCGGCACGCAACATGTTTTCACCGAAAAACTGGTGGAACATCTGGCCCACCGGGCTCTTCAAAAACGCCACGCCACCCGAGTGACCCGGGCAATGCCACGAATAAGAACCGTCTTCGGCATAGTCGAGCAAGGCCTTGAAAAACGGCGGCTGTACGCCTTCCAAATAGGTCTTGGCTTCGCGAATGATGTGACGCGCCACAAACTCGGGCGTGTCCTCAAACATATGAATGAAGCCATGCAATTCACGCAAGATGTCGTTGGGGATGTGGCGCGAGGTTTTGGTCTCGCCGTACACATAAATCGGCACATCCAAATTCTTACGACGCACTTCAGCGATGAAATGCCGCAGATTCAGAACCGCCGGGTCAAGGTCGGGACCGGGCGTGAACTCTTCGTCGTCAATCGACAAAATGAACGCACTGGCCCGGCTTTGCTGCTGCGCAAACTGCGACAAGTCACCGTAACTGGTCACACCCAGAACTTCAAAGCCTTCGGTTTCAATGGCTTGCGCCAGCGCACGAATCCCCAGACCTGAAGTATTTTCAGATCGGAAGTCTTCGTCAATGATGATGATGGGGAAGCGAAATTTCATGGTGTGCGCGGGGTTAAAAGCCTGATCCGAGAATAGCGGTGACGGATAAAAGGGCAAAGTGTACGGAATTAATACCCCGCCCATATGACCAACTTCACTTTTGCTTCAAAATAAGACTCAACTTAACAGGAGGCAACCCATGACAGAAGCAACCATTTGGTGGCTACTCGCGGGCGGTGCGGTGGTCGCGGAACTGCTCACAGGCACTTTTTTCCTGCTCATGATCGGCATCGCAATGGCTGCCGGCGCTTTAGCCGCGCATGCCGGCGCTGACGCTATTGTTCAATTGGTGCTGGCGTCTGTCGTTGGCGGCGGCTCAGTTGTGGCCTGCTACTTCGTCAAAAAGCGCCGCAAAGCCGCACTTCCCGAAGACAGTAACCAAGCCTTCAACCTTGACATTGGTGAAACCGTGATGGTCCTTGGCTGGGACCCTGATGGCACGGCGAACGTCCGGTATCGCGGTGCTAACTGGACAGCCATTCGTCGTCCAGGCGAAGCAGCGGCCACCGGCGCTCATCGGGTCGCAGAGGTCATCGGTACACGTTTACGCGTGGAAAAAATCCCTTCAACCTGATCTGTGTTGAACTTAGCGCTTATTTTTGGTATCAGACAAATCCTTTTCTCTAGCGTCATCTGCTTCATCGAACACATAGAAAGACTCCATGGAAATTTCAATTGTCATCTTGGTCATCGCCCTGATCTTCATCACCCGATCCATCAAAGTGGTGCCGCAGCAAAACTCCTGGGTCGTTGAACGACTCGGTAAATTCCAGCAAGCCCTCACCCCCGGGCTGAACTTTCTGGTGCCCTTCATTGACCGCGTGGCCTACAAGCACAGCCTGAAAGAAATTCCGCTGGATGTGCCCAGCCAGATCTGCATCACCAAGGACAACACGCAGCTCCAAGTCGATGGCATTTTGTATTTTCAAGTCACGGATCCGATCCGCGCCAGCTATGGTTCGTCGAACTACATCATGGCCGTCACCCAACTGGCACAGACCTCTCTGCGCAGCGTGATCGGCAAGCTCGAGCTCGACAAGACATTCGAAGAGCGCAACATCATCAATGCGCAAGTGGTTGCAGCCATCGACGAAGCCGCGTTGAACTGGGGCGTGAAGGTTCTGCGCTACGAGATCAAGGACTTGACGCCACCGAAAGAAATCTTGCTGGCCATGCAGTCGCAGATCACTGCCGAGCGTGAAAAGCGCGCCTTGATCGCAGCCTCTGAAGGTCGTCGCCAAGAGCAAATCAACATCGCCACCGGCGAACGAGAAGCCTTCATTGCCCGCTCCGAAGGCGCCAAGCTCGCCGCCATCAACAATGCCCAAGGTGAAGCCGGTGCCATCACCGCCGTGGCGGACGCAACGGCCCTAGCCATTGAGCGCGTGGCTGCAGCCATTCGCCAGCCCGGTGGCGAAATGGCGGTGCAACTGAAGGTCGCGGAAAAAGCGGTCGAGGCCTACGCCAAAGTCGCCAGCCAAGCCAAAACCACACTGATCGTGCCGAGCAATATGACCGAAGTGTCCAGTCTCATCACCTCCGCCATGACCATGCTGCAAGTCAACAAGGCGCCGACTTAACACCATGACAACCCTGAACGTGTTGGGCACCCCCTTGGTGCCCTGCTCTTACGATCCTTTGACCGGCTACTTCCGCGATGGCTGCTGCGAGACCGACGAAACAGACGCAGGTTCCCACCTCGTCTGCGCCCGAATGACGCAAGCCTTTCTGGATTTTTCTGTCGCTCGCGGTAATGATTTGGTCACCCCTAAGCCGCAGTGGCGCTTTGCGGGCCTGAAAGCCGGCGACCGGTGGTGCCTCTGCGTGAACCGCTGGAAAGAAGCCTTGGCCGCCGGCGTTGCGCCACCCGTCATCCTGGAATGCACGCATGCCTACGCACTCAAGGTGGTGAGCCTGCAAGCGCTTGAAAGCCACGCCTTCAAAGGCGAACTTCAATAATTGGGTTCGGGTCCATCAACATTTATCTACAGGGGCTAATCCACTGCTAGAATGTGAGGCTTCGCGGAAGGGTGGATGAGCGGTTTAAGTCATACGCCTGGAAAGCGTACGTGGGGTTATACCCACCGCGGGTTCGAATCCCGCCTCTTCCGCCAG
>CANCCE010000178.1 GCA_947374505.1 Comamonadaceae bacterium
CCGTCACGCGAGCCATCTTTGTAAGTGGCGAGTTTCATCGTTTGTCTTTCAAGTCGGCTTGTCTACGGGACTGCAAGCGGGCATCGTACCCGAGCCCGCGGGCGTGCTGTCGGCGTTACGATCAGTGGCATAGATTCCGCCGACGCCACTGTCCATTCCTTGAAACATGACTTCCAGCTCTGGTTCGCCCCCCTCTAACCATGCTGCCGTGCTGTCTGCGCCACGCCGCATCTTGTGGCTGTTGGCAGTGCTGGTGTTGCTGGGCCATTGGTGGTTTTTGGACAGCGTCTCGCTGGCGGTCAGCACAGGGCCCGCGATAGTGCCACCCAACCCGACAACGCTCGTTTTCAATACTCGGCTGATTGAAGTGCCCCACGTGAAAGTGGCTCAGGCTGCCCGTGCCGCGCCGACTCAGCCCAAACCTGTTCTGATTCAAAAACCTAAAAAACTGCCGCCAAAATTGGCTTTGGCGGAGCCCTTGATTCCACCTGTGAAAGTTGCTGACCCACCACTGGAAACATCCCCGATTGAACCCGTTCCGTCTGTACCAGCAGAGCCTATAGAGCCTGATGCCAGCCAGCAAACCGCGGCGGACAGCACCAACAACAGCGCGACGGCCGAAAAAACGATCGCTGAATTGCCCGTGGCCAACGAACAGCCTCCGCCGCAAGCCCAAGTCAGTTTCAACATCCCCGGCTCTGTGCGCCTCAAATACAAAATGACCGGTTTGTCGCGCGGCCTCACCTACCACGCGACCGGCGTGATGACCTGGCTGCACGACGGCAGCCATTACGACGCAAACATGGTGGTAAGTGCTTTTTTGATCGGCTCCCGCTCCCTGAGCAGCGTGGGCGACATCACGGCCGATGGCCTGGCGCCAAAACGCTTTGCCGATAGATTCCGCAGCGAACAAGCCGCGCACTTTCAAGCCGACAAAGGGAAAATCACCTTCAGCGCCAACACCCCTGACGCGCCTTGGCAGCGCGGCGCCCAAGATCGGCTGAGTGTGTTTTTTCAGCTCGCAAGCCTGTTGGCGGGACAAGCGGAGAGTTTCCCGCCGGGGACCAAAATTCCGATGTACACGGCAGGCCAGCGTGACGTCGACACGTGGACCTTCAGCGTTGCCGGTCATGAAGAACTGAATCTTCCCCATGGCATAGTGACGGCGATCAAACTCACGCGCGACCCGCGACAAGCGTTCGATCAACGCGTCGAGGCTTGGTTTGCACCTTCTTTGGCGTACTGGCCGGTCCGCATCAAGGTCACGCAACAGAGCGGCGATTACATCGACCAACAATTGTCCAGCAGCGGCCCGCCTTGAACTTGTCAACTTCGTCGCCACTTGAGTCAAAAGGAAGGATGTTTTCCATGCAAATGCTTTATGACTCAGACACTTTTGCCGTGGTCCAAATCCACGCGAATGCCAGCGAAGAAAATGTCAATTTGGCGGGCGTGTTACAAACGCCGCCGCAGCTGGCACGTCACGGATTTGAAATCGTCGATAAACGCTCCGGCAAAGAGGTTTACTTGGACGGCTCCTGGGCAGAATTTTTTCAGCAGCGCCTGAACGTCTGGCAGCAAAAAACGCCGACACAAGAAGAGGTTGAAGACATGCTGGAAGGCTACGCTGAACTGGCCCAAACACCGGTGTCGGTGCACTGACAACCGGCAGCAACCTAGTCCATTGACGCCTGATACCACCAGCGGTACATCGGCTCCGCAAACAGCAGCACGGCGGCCAGCCGCATCACGTGGAACGCGGTGACGATCGGCACACCCAGTTGCAAGACTTTGGCCGTGATGGCCATTTCAGCGACACCACCAGGCGAGGTGCCCAGCAAAAGCGTGGCCCAATGCAGATCGACGACCTGCGACAGCCCCCAAGCGAAACCACCGGACAAGGTGATCATGACCACCGTGGCCAACGCCACAGAAGCCATCCAGCGCGGTGCCAAGCGCACAAAACCGGGAGTGAAACGCACGCCCAGACTGATGCCGATCACCAGTTGCGCAGCATTGACCACGCCGGGAGGCAGCGCCGACTGACTCAGCCCATTGGCGGTTAGCAAAATCGACACTGCAAGCGGCCCGATGAACCAGGGGTTGGCACTTTTTGTCTTGACCATGACCCAGCAACCCGCTCCGGTGAGCAAGGTCCACAGCGCCAAGTTTGGCAAGACCAGGACGCGCGGTCCCGGCAGACTGATGTCGATCCCATGCAGCCCTGCCCACTGGAAACCAATGGGAACAATCAGCGTCACCAGCATCACGCGCAGACTGTGTGCAGAAGCAATGAGGTCGGTGCTCGCGCCGTGGCGTTCGCCCATGAGTGTCATTTCTGATGCGGCGCCGATGGGCGAAGAGAAGTAGGTGGTGACACGCGACAGCCCGGCGATATGCAAGGGGCCACCAGCACCATTCATCCGGTGCAACCAAGCACCAAACACCAGCCCCAACACCAACGCCCACACAATGCCAAGCGCCATCACCCACCACAAACTGAGCACCAAGCTCACGATTTGGGGGGTGAAGTACAAGCCCAGGGCACCGCCAATGATCCATTGCCCGCAGCAACGAAATGGGGTCCAGCTGGCGGTCGGCCCCTGGGCCATCGTCAGGCCAGCCGTGATCAACAAGGGCCCGATCATCCAAGGCAAAGGAATCCGCCACGCGATGCACACCAAGGCCGCCGCCCAAGCCAGTAGCAAGGTCAGCAGCGTACGCACCACCCGGTGCTGGAACAGTGGCTTTGTGAATTTGACGAGAGCGGATGGGAGCATGAATCGGTCGGCTACAAAACGGGGGGGGTGAGAAGTCAGCGGTGGCCTTAGTATCGACGCATGAGCATTTCCTTTTTTCTGCCGGCCGTTGCCCAGTCCTTCAAAGGTGTGCTGGCCATCATTGTCGGCGCGTCGCTGGTCGGTTGCACGTCCGGACTCGGCACAACGTCAGCCAGCCCCAGCTCAAGCGAATTAAGACACCAGCTTGACGCTTGGTTGCCGGCCGATGTGTTGTTGCTCGGCGAGCAGCATGACGCGCCCGTACATCAGGTGCTGCAGCGGCAAGTCGTCGAAGCCTTAGCGGCACGCGGTGTGCTCGCGGCGCTTACCTTGGAGATGGCCGACAGCGGCAATAGCACCGCCACGCTTCGTCCAGATGCCAGCGAAGAGCAGGCCCGCACGGCGCTGAACTGGAACAACGATGCCTGGCCGTGGGCGGCTTATGGCCCGACTGTGATGAGCGCCGTGCGCGCGGGTGTGCCGGTGCTGGGGGCGAACTTACCGCGCGGGCAAATGCAGCGCAGCATGGCCGATGCGCTGCTAGACAAACGTCTGCCCGGCCCGGCGCTGAAAGCGCAGCAACAACTCATCCGGCAAGGCCATTGCGATCTTTTGCCCGAGAGCCAAATCACGCCCATGACACGCATTCAAATCGCCAAAGACAGGCGTATGGCTGACACCTTGCAAGCGGTCGCCAGACCAGGCCAAGTGGTGGTGCTGATCAGCGGTAGCGCGCATGCCGACAAGCAACTTGGCGTACCGCAGCACCTGCCGCCGGGGCTAAGCATCAAAGCCATCCGATTTCGATCGGGGACCGCGGGCGGTGAGTCCGAATCTTTTGACAGCGTGTGGGCCACGCCAGCGACACCGGAGAAAGATTACTGCGCCGATCTGATCAAGCAACTGCCCCGGCCTTGATCCCGTGAGGGCGTGCGCCTCGCCAATGGGTATTGGCGAGAGTTGCCAAATAAAAACAGTCGCTATACAAATAATTTTAAAGATGGCATAGTCTTGTCAAATAAAAGTACGAGCGTACTTTTATTTGACAAGACTGAACTTGCGTTGCTGGTGTGTCGGTGGATTGTCCAAGCGGCGAAGATACGTCGCGTGTGCCAATCCAGGCCTCACAAAACGCCGGATTAAATAAGTTTTGTTTGGAATAACCCAGATGATCAAGGAGACAAAACCATGAACAAACAAGTCCGCTTTTTACCGAAAATTCTTGCCGCGTCAGTTTTAGCTGCCTGCGCGATGCCTGCTTTTGCACAATCCGCGGGGAGCAATATCGTTGGCATCGGCTGGTTCCATCTCGCTCCGCGCGACTCAAGCGAAGGCTTGACCACTGCGCGTGGATATGATGGCGACGCCCATTCTTCAGTCAGCAACGCCGATACCTTGGGGCTGACCTTCACCCACTTCTTCACGGACACCATGGCAGTGACGGCCGATCTGGGCCTTCCGCCGACATTCGATCTGACCGGTACGGGAACATTAGCCCGCTATGGGTATCTCGGCAGCGCCAAACAATGGAGTCCTGCCGTGGTCGCTAAATATTATTTTGGTGAGTCGAGCAGCAAATTCAGACCTTTTCTAGGCGCGGGGCTGAGCTATACCCGGTACTCAGACGTGAAACTGAGTTCGACTTTCCAGAACGTCGCGTCCGGTGGCTCCGGCAGCGCCAATGCGTCGCTGAGCGATTCCTGGGCACCCGTGCTGAATGCAGGAGCGAGCTATAACTTCAATGAAAAATGGTCATTGAATTTGTCTGTGTCGTACATCCCGCTGAAGACAGATGCGGTGATTACCGGCCACCCGTCGGCCGCCCCCAGCATGAACGTGGTTTCCACGACCAGCATCACACTCAATCCCGTGGTCACTTTGCTGTCAGTCGGTTACAAATTTTGAGGACTTGAGCCCTCAAAACGCCTGACTCATTTATGCATGTTGGCGAATCGCGTCAGCCAGCACGTTGACCATACGGTCGACGTGCTCTTTTTCCACAATGAACGGCGGGCACAGCACGAGGTTTTCACCGGCTGACCGGACCAACACACCGTTGTGAAAACAGGTCATGAAGACGTCGTAGGCGCGCTTGCCCGGCAAGCCCGGAATCGACGCCATTTCCACAGCACCCGCCAGCCCAAAGCTGCGAATGCCAATGACATTGGGCAGGCCCCTCAGGCCGCTGTGCATCGCATCGCCCAGCAGCGTACCCATCTGGCCGGCGCGCTCAAACAACTTTTCTTCCTTGAACAGTGTCAGCGTGGCGATGGCCGCCGCGCAGGCCACCGGATGGCCTGAGTAGGTGTAGCCGTGAAAGAACTCGATGGCGTGGTCGGGCGCGCCCTCATTGGCCTTCATCATGACGTTGTAAATGCGATCGCTGCAGACCACGCCGCCCAGCGGAATCACGCCGTTGGTGACGCCCTTGGCAAAGTTCAGCATGTCGGGCACAACGCCGTAATAGTCGGCGCCAAAGTTGACGCCCATACGGCCAAAACCGGTGATCACTTCGTCAAAAATCAGCAAGATGCCGTGCTTGTCGCAGATCTCGCGCAAGCGTTTCAAGTAACCCTGCGGCGGCAGATACCAACCGGCACTGCCCGCCACCGGTTCGACGATGACGGCGGCGATGTTGCTGGCGTCGTGCAGCGGCAAGATGCGATTTTCAAGCTCCAGCAAAATGTCTTCTTGCCAGACCGGTTCTTGGTTGTGGATGTAGGCGTGATTCACCGGGTCATGAATGAAGCGCATGTGGTCCACACGCGGCAGCAGCGCCGTGCCGTAGGCCTTGCGGTTAGCCGGAATGCCGCCCACACTCATGCCGCCAAAACCCACGCCGTGGTAGCCACGCTCACGGCCAATGAAAACATTGCGATGACCTTCGCCGCGGGCGCGGTGGTAGGCCAGCGCGACCTTCAGCGAGGTGTCGGCAGCTTCTGAGCCAGAGTTGCAAAAAAGCACCTTGTTCAAGTCGCCAGGCGCCATGTTGGCGATCATCTCCGCGGCTATGAACGCCTGGTCATTGCTGGCCTGAAAAGCTGTGGCGTAGTCCAGTGTGTCGAGCTGCT
>CANCCE010000179.1 GCA_947374505.1 Comamonadaceae bacterium
AAGGTTTTGATAAAGACTTTTTTGCTCATGGGGTGCAGCGTTTCATGGTGTGTGTCCAGAGGCTGTTGAAAGGAGGGCGGAACCGCTCAGTATAAAAGCTTGTCGGTTTTTCAGCTGACCGCGGGTAAGTACAGTTCCAGCTTCAAGCCGCCCAGCGTTGATGTGCCGAGTTGCAGACGGCCACCATACAGCTGCACCAAGTCCGCCACGATGGCCAGGCCCAGACCGGATCCCGGCACAGATTCGTCGGCGCGCACGCCGCGCGCCAAGACTTGTAGTCGCAAGCCTTCGTCAATGCCCGGCCCATCGTCCTCAATGCTCACACGCAGCTGCGGCGGTGACGCAGCAGCCACTGCGGCCACGCTGACGCGAACCGTGTGGCGCGCCCATTTGCAGGCGTTGTCGAGCACGTTGCCGAGCATTTCTTGCAGGTCTTGTTCCTCACCGGCAAACGCCCAGTCGGCTTGGTCTCGCAACTGCGCGTCGCACTCAATCACCAAGCCGCTTACGGCATGCACGCGTTGCATCACGCGGATCAGCCCGCCGAGTGCGGGGCCGATGGCCGTGCGCTGGCCGGGCAGCCGTTGCGCGCCGGCGGCTCTGGCGCGTGCCAGGTGCCAGTCGATGTGCCGCGTGGCGAGTTGAACTTGTTCTTGCACCAGCCTGGACAGCGCGGGTGCGGTGTCTTGCGCTGCCGCCTGTGCCAGCACGGCCAACGGCGTTTTCACCGCGTGGGCCAAGTTGCCGGCGTGGCGACGTGCGCGTTCAACCACCTCCGCATGGCGATCCAATACCAGATTGAAGTCATCGCTCAAGGTTTGCACCTCAGCTGGAAACTGGCCTTGCAAGCGCTGCGCCCGGCCTTCACGCACGTTCATGACGGCTTGTTCCAGCGCCCGCAACGGCCGCAGACCGACATACACCTGCGCCAGCGCGGCCAGTACCAAGAGTAAAAACAGCAGCGCTAAAGACGCCGCCAGCATGCCGCTGAAGCGCGTCACAGCGTCTTCCAGCGAGCGTGTGTCGGCGGCAACCACCAAGCGCCATCGGCGCTCGGGTTGCTCGGCTGCATGGACTGAGCGCTCCAGCAGCAGCAAGCGCACGCCCAGCGGTCCGCTGATTTGATGTGTATGCACGGCACCGTTGAGCAAGGCATCTGCAGGCAAGGCCAGCGCGGTGTCCCACAGTGAGCGGGAGCGCAGCAGGCCACGCTGCCCAGGCCCGCTTCCTTCTCCGTCTATCTGCCAGTAAAGCCCTGAATAAGGTTGTTTCCAGCGGGGGTCTGGCAATGCCTGCGGCATGGGCAGCGGGTCGCCCGCTGCATTGAAATTCAAACTTGCCGTTAGTTGGTTCAGTTGCAGCCGCAGCGTGTCTTCAAACTGTCGCTCAACCTGTTGCCGGAACAAACCGCCCAGCAGCAGTCCGGCCAGCACCAGTGCCAAGCTCAGCGCTACCAGCGTGGCCGCCAGCAAGCGAAAACGCAGCGATGCAGCCCAACCAGGGCGAATCATGTTGGCGGCACCAGCCGGTAGCCCAAGCCGCGGACGGTTTCTATCAGCTCGGCGGGGAGTTTTTTGCGCAGGCGACCGACAAACACCTCAATCGTGTTGGAGTCCCTGTCAAAGTCTTGCGCATAAATATGCTCGGTCAATTCAGCGCGCGAGACCACCGCATTCGGGCGATGCATCAGGTATTCCAGCACCTTGTATTCGTGGCTGGTCAGGTTCACCGGCAAGCCGGCCAGACTGACGCGGCTGCTGCGCGTGTCCAGCGTGAGCTCGCCACAACTCAGGGTCGGCGAGGCCAGACCTTGTGAGCGGCGGATCAGCGCACGCAGTCGGGCCAGCAGCTCTTCCATGTGAAAAGGTTTGGTCAGGTAGTCGTCGGCGCCGGCGTCAATGCCTTCGACTTTCTCATGCCACTGGTCACGCGCCGTGAGGATCAGCACCGGCATGGTCTGACCTTGGCTGCGCCACCGTTTGAGCACGCTGATGCCGTCCAGCTCAGGCAAGCCGAGGTCTAACACGACGGCGTCATAAGACTGCGTTTCGCCTTGGTAGCAAGCGTCGCGGCCGTTGCGTGCAGCGTCAACGGCATAACCGGCATCGGTCAGTGCCGCACACAGTTGGGCCGACAGGGTGGGTTCGTCTTCAGCGACCAGAACGCGCATCACAGCCCTTTGTTTTTTTGCTTGATCACAGCACCACTTTTGGCGTCGATCTCCAGTTTGAGCAAGCCGCCGCTGGGCTGCAACAGTTTGAGCTCGTAAATCCAGCGTTCGTCTTCACGCTCCAGTTCTACTTCCAGCACATGGCCCGGATATGACTGCGCCACCCGCGCCATGATCATTGGCAGCGACAGGATTTCCCCTGCCTGCAAAGCCGCCCGCGCGCGGTCATGGTCGTGGCCCTCACTGCCGCCGCGTGCGCTGCTGTTCAGCGGTAAGGCCAGCAAAGCCGGCAGCAGCGCGGTCAGCAGCCAACGGTGGATGGTGAAACGGGAGGTCATGGTTCTGGCTGAATGAGAAGATCGATTTTGAGCTCGTGACCCGATTGTGTGCGGTTCAAGCTGAATGCCGGCTGAACAGGCTTTATAAAAACTAAGCGTAAAGTACGCTTTTTAAAAGTGCGCTCTCAAACCGAAGATTCTGGGTATCTAGCGTGCTGATGAATTTAATCTTTGGGATATTTAAAAATGCAAAAATGGTTACTCTCCTTGGCCGCCCTGATCGTCGGATTTTCGGGTGTCAGTGCCTTTGCAAAAGGAGAAAAAATAGCCCAGCAAGTCTGCATGGCATGCCATGCCAGCGGTGTCGATAAGGCTCCCAAAATAGGCGACCGGGAGCAATGGGCTCCATTGATTGCCGAAGGTCAAGTCATTCTCACCGCACATGGCTACGTTGGCGTCAGGGGAATGCCGCCCAAAGGCGGCAAGCCAGACTTGACCATCGAAGATTTTTCAGCCGCCCTCAACCACATGGTCAGCAAATCAGGCGGTCACTGGAAGAAGGCAGACAAAGTCACCTTGGAGGCCATTAAAAACGAGATTTTGGCGCGGGAAATCGTGCAGAAAAATCCAAACAAATGATCGCAACGACTGGGCCAACATGAAATACATCCCGGAGTTTGGAGAACCTTTTTTCAGATGGGAGGGCGACACCTTGGTCGTCAACATACTGGGGCAACCCAATGCCAATTTAGATGCCATCGGGAAACCCAAGGGTTCGCAATTAAAAGTCAGTGTCACCGCTGCCCCGAAGCTTGGCCGCGCCACAGAGCACATGGTGGTTTTTCTGGCAAAGACTTTTGGCGTCAACACTTCCGCTATCGAGGTGGTTCACGGACGCATGAACGTCAACAAGCTGCTGAGAATCAAAGCGCCTCAAAAATTGCCTGCGGTTTTCTCTTAACGTGTAATAGTCATTACAAACCGCTGAATCTGAACGCCGGCTGAACGTCCTCTTCAGACGGCGTACAGCCTCAGACGCGCAGCATCCATGGGTCTTCACTTAAAAGCCCGTTGCCATGCTGACCTTCCTTCGCCGATCTCTCCAGATGCTGGTGTCCCACACGCCGGCTGCATCAACGCTGCCAAGCCGCCGCGTGGTGGATGCGCCCATCCGCATGTTTCACTGGCTGTTTGCCCTGTGCTTTGTCGGCGCTTACATCACGGCCGATGGCGATTCTTGGCGCCTGCTGCATGTCACGCTCGGCTACACGCTGGCCGGCTTGTTGGGCTTTCGAGTGGTTTACGGCGTGATCGGACCGAGGCACACCCGCTTGTCGCTGATGTGGCGCAAACTCGTTGGGTTGCCGGTGTGGCTGGCCTCGTTCAAACGGTCGCAGCCCGGCAAAGTGAACTGGCTGCAGAGTCAAAACCTCTTGATGGCGCTGGCCGTCGTGGCTTTGCTGGTGGTGGTGGTGCCGGTCACGCTCAGCGGCTACCTCAACCTCAACGACTTCGGTGGCGAGCTGATGGAAGATCTGCACGAAACCATGGGCGAATTATTTTTATGGCTGGTCTTGGCGCATCTGGCCTTGATTGCCGGCTTGAGTGTGCTGCGCCGTAAAAACCAGGCGCTGCCGATGTTGACCGGTTGTACCCCAGGCGCGGGCCCCGACTTGGTGAAAAACAACAAGCGTTGGTTGGCTGCTTTGGTGTTGCTGGGCGTGCTGGCTTATTGGGGATGGGAGTGGCAGCAGTCACTGGCGACGGCATTCTGAGAATGGATGAGCTTGCCATTTGGCGAGTTGCAAGACAATGATCATTGCGTTTTTTCTGCCCGACACACCAGCCTGAAAAACCCATGAATCCGACACACCAGCAGAACGAGTTAGACCTCCCCGGTCTTGATCAGGCCACGGCTGAGGCACGTTTACTCAGCGAGGGTGCCAACGAGATCGGCCCGCACGCAGGACGCAGTCTGTGGGGCATCGCCCTGGAGGTCGCGCGTGAGCCAATGTTTCTGCTGTTGCTGGCGTCAGGTGGTATTTACTTGGCGATCGGCGAGCCGCGCGAAGCACTGGCACTGTTGGGCTTTGTGCTGTTGATCATGGGCATCACCATCGGCCAAGAGCGGCGCACCGACAACACACTCAAGGCCCTGCGCGACCTGTCCAGCCCGCGCGCGATGGTGATCCGTGACGGTCAGGCCCGTCGGATTGCCGGGCGCAACGTGGTGCGCGGTGACCTGATGATGTTGGCCGAAGGCGACCGGGTACCGGCAGATGGTGAGGTGTTGCAGGCGCACGAACTGGCGCTCGATGAATCCCTGCAAACCGGCGAATCCGAGGCGGTGGCCAAACAGGCGGGCAATAGTGCGGTGTTGGCCGGTACGTTGGTGGTCCGTGGTCAGGGGCTGGTGCGCGTCACGGCCACGGGCGGGAAAACGGCGTTGGGCCGCATCGGGCATTCGCTGCAAGACATTGCTGCCGAACCTTCGCCCTTGCGTGACGGCATCGGTCGCTTGACACAGCGAATCATGCTGATTGCCTTGTCACTGAGTCTGGCGTTGGCTGTTCTTTTTTGGGCCTTGCGTGGTGACTGGCTGCAGGCAGTGCTGGCCGGCATCACCCTGGCGATGAGTCTGTTGCCGCAGGAATTTCCCGTCATCATGATCGTGTTTTTGGCGCTGGGCGCGCGCAGACTGGCAGCGCAGCAGGTGCTGACGCGGCGGCTTAACGCGATTGAAACCTTGGGCACCACGACTGTTTTGTGCGTCGATAAAACCGGCACCCTGACGCAAAACCGTATGGCGCTGGCCGCGCTGTGCGTGGGCGATCAGGTGCTTGATTTTTCCAAGACCAGCGAGTTGCCCGAGGCCTTTCATGAACTGGTCGAGTATGCCGTGCTGGCCAGCGAACTGGCACCGCACGACCCGATGGAGCAAGCCGTGCATCAGTTTGCTGGCTTGCATTTGAGCGGCACCGAGCACCTGCATCCGGCTTGGTCTTTGGCACGCGAGTACGAGTTGTCTCCTGAGCTGTTGGCGATGTCGCATTTGTGGCAAGACGGTTCTGGTGAGCAAGATGTGGTGGCGGCCAAAGGGGCACCCGAAGCGATGGCAGAGTTGTGTCAATTGCCCACGGTCACACGCCAACGCGTGGTGGCCCAGGCGGCGCAAATGGCCAGCTGCGGCCTGCGCGTGTTGGGTGTTGCGAAAGCTGCGCACCGAAGTCAAGAGCGTTGGCCTGACGCGCAAGCTGCGTTTGCTTTTGAGTTCCTCGGGCTGAT
>CANCCE010000180.1 GCA_947374505.1 Comamonadaceae bacterium
AGTTTTTCAGCCGCCTTGGCGACGTAGCTGGCCACCGCTTCCCGCAACTCTGACAAGGTGATCACCGGCGTACCGAAGCTGCGCGACGACATGATTTGCTGCTTCGGCGGCGCCACATCTTCAAGCTCTAGGCATGAAATGCCGCGCAACTCGTTGCAGGTGCGTTCCATCACCACGCCAAACTGCGCCTGCATATGTTTGGGCGACTGGCGCCGCAGGTCGAACACGGTGTGTACGCCCATGGCTTGAAGCCGCTGGGCGATGCGCCGACCGACGCCCCAGACCTCAGCGACATCGGTTTGCGACATCCACTTCAAACGCTCTGGCTTGCTCAGCGCATGCAGGTCGCACACGCCGTTGAACTCGGGGTTCTTTTTGGCCAGATGGTTGGCGAGCTTGGCCAAGGTTTTGGTCGGCCCTATACCGGCACACACCGGCAGCCCCGTCCATTGCCGAATCCTCTCCCGCATCAGTTGTCCCATGGCCGCGCCACCGCCGTAATGCCGCACCACAGACTCCACGCGCAAGAAGCTCTCGTCGATGCTGTAGACCTCGATGTCGGGGGCGAAGTCACGCAAGATGCTGACGACTCGGTTACTCATGTCGCCGTACAACGTGTAGTTGGATGAGAACGCTTGAATGCCGTGCTGGGCGGCCAAGTCTTGCATCTTGAACCACGGCGTGCCCATCTTCACGCCCAGCGCTTTGACCTCGCTGCTGCGCGCCACGGCGCAACCGTCGTTGTTCGACAGCACCACCATCGGCACGCCCTCCAGTTGGGGCTGAAAAGCCCGCTCGCAGGAGACGTAAAAGTTGTTGACGTCGACCAGTGCGAACTGTGGCGCTAACGGAGCGATGGCTGGGATGGACACGCTCAGCCCCGGGTGGTCAGGCGCCGCACCACGCCCACCACAACACCCCAGATTTCGAGCTCTGCACCTTCTGCAAACGTGATGGGCTTATAGATCGGGTTCTCTGGCCAGAGCTCGGGTTGCCCCTGGCGGTAGCGCAGCCGCTTGATGGTGTACTCACTGTTCACCACGGCCACCACAATGTTGCCAGACTGCGGCGTCAGCGAGCGATCGACCACCACCTTGTCTTCGTGGTGGATGCCGGCGTGGGTCATCGAGTCGCCCTTGACCGTGAACATGAAAGTGGCCGGCTTGTTACGAACTAGGTAGTCGTTGAGGTTGAGCGCCTCTTCGGTGTAGTCGGCGGCGGGTGAAGGGAAACCGGCCGACAGCCGGTGGCTGATCAGCCGCAGCTGGGCCGCTGGCAGGCTGGGCGCCAAAGGCTGGGGCGTTTGGTCGAGAGAGGGTTCAAGTCGAGAGGAAAGCATGATGCGGTAACTGTATAAAAACACAGTCTACCTGCTTCTCCCGCCCTCCACATATTGCCGGCCTATTCAGCGACGATGTGCAGTTCCTTGACCAACTGCTGGTTGCGTGCATAAGTGTCGCGCGCCAGCTTGGCCGCGTCGGCAGACGTCCCGCCGGCAGGCTGCACGCCCATCGTGCGCAGACGTTCCTTGAAGTCGGGCATCGTCAAGATGGCATTGATCTCTGCATTGAGACGCTGAATCACTGGCGCAGGTGTGGCTGCGGGCGCCAGAATCTGGAAGAACACCGTGGTCTCCACACCGGGAATGCCTGACTCGGTCAGCGTGTGAAGGTTGGGAATCAATTCAGAGCGCTGTTTTTCAACCAGTGCCACCGGCACCAGCTTACCGACCGCAATGTGCGGAGCCGCACCGGCCAGGGAAACAATCGACATCGGCAATTCGCCGGACAAGACGGCATTGACGGCAGGCGAAACGCCGCGGTAAGGCACATGGTTCAACTGCGTTCCGGTTGAGCGCTTGAACATTTCCCCGGCGATATTCATGGGCGAACCCGTGCCCGGGCTGCCATAACTCGTCGGGCCGTTTTTCTTCAGGTAGGCCACCAGCTCTTGCGGTGTTTTGACGTTGATAGACGGGCTGACCACGATCAGCACGGGCGCAGAGCCGGCCGTGAGGATGGGCGTGAAATCCTTGATGACATCGAAGTTTGCACCGCCAGCCTTCGGCGTGAGAATGGGTGCCATGTAGACATCGCTAGGAACAATCACGATGGTGTGACCGTCCGCGGCAGATCGCGCCACGCTGGCCGCGCCGACCAGACCGCTGGCCCCGGGGCGGTTGTCCACCATCACAGCTTGGCCCAGTTTGGCAGGCAAGCGCTCTGACAACATGCGGGCAATCAAATCATTGCTGGAGCCTGGTGCCACCGGCACCACAAAGGTCATCGTCTTGGTCGGACTCCAGCTTTGTGCCAAGGCCAACGTCGGCAACAGCGCGACGACTGCACTGGCGAGGATGCGACTCAAACGATGCTTCATAATTTTTTTCATTTTTATCTTCATTGAACCTACAACTGCTTACCGATTTTTCGATCCAGCGACCACGGACCGCCGCCCCGCAAGGCGACGGCGAACATGATCAAGCCCCACATCAGCGTGTATTCATAGCCGGGCCCGGTCCAGCCAAATTTTGGGAAGTAGTTGTAGACGATCACGAACATCTCGATGGTGATGGCCGCTGCAAAAAAGCGTGTGAACAGGCCCAACGCGATACACAAACCGCCCACCGTCTCCAAGATGATGAGCACCACCGCGAGCGGTTCAGCGGCACCGATGCCGCGCTTCACCAGCGCCGCCGCGGCAGTCGCTGCCACACCGTCCAACAATTTTGGAATCCCGTGCGGCAGTAGCATCAGCCCGACCGTCAAACGTATCAACAGCCACGACAGTGGTTCGACGGCGTCGTAGAACGGTTTGAGTTGAGGGATCAGAAGTTGGGGTTCGGTCTGAATGTTGTTCATTTTTTTTCGCCTGTTGTCATTTGATATCCATACAAAACGGCGAAATATTATGATTTACTTCAGCATCGACCCAGAGGGGAAACCCTCACGCAGAGAGAGGCTCCAACTTGTCTTGCGTGCGCGTAGCGAAGTCGCCGGCGTCGTGGCGTTCATGCAACTGCGACGCCAAAGGTCCCATCACCCGATTGACCATGCGGCCGCGGATCACGGCGGGACGCTTGGCAATGGCGTTGGCCCACCTGAGCACATGCGTGTACTCGTGCACCTGCAAAAATTCAGCAGCTTCGTACAACTGCCCTAAGACCAGACCGCCATACCAAGGCCAAGTCGCGATGTCGGCAATGGTGTACTCGTCACCGCCGAGGTAAGGACTGTCAGCCAGTCGTTGGTTGAGCACGTCCAACTCGCGCTTGACTTCCATCGCAAAGCGGTTGATCGCGTATTCGATCTTTGTTGGCGCGTAGGCGTAGAAATGCCCAAAGCCTCCGCCCAGATACGGCGCGCTGCCCATCTGCCAAAACAACCAGGACAAGCACTCTGCGCGCGCGGCCGGCTCAGTCGGCAACAACACGCCAAACTTCTCTGCCAAGTACATCAGAATCGAGCCGGATTCGAAGACCCTCACCGGTTTTGATCCGCTGTAATCCATCAGCGCAGGAATTTTGGAATTGGGGTTGACCTCGACAAAGCCGCTGCCGAATTGATCGCCCTTCTGGATGCGTATCAGCCAAGCATCGTATTCAGCACCGCTGAATCCAAGCGCCAGCAACTCTTCGAGCATGACGGTGACCTTGACTCCATTGGGCGTCGCCAGTGAATACAGTTGCAGCGGGTGCTTGCCGCGTGGCAGAACCTGCTCATGCGTCGACCCCGCCACCGGCCGGTTGATATTGGCGAATTTCCCACCGTTTTCGCTGTCAAAAGTCCAGACTTTGGGTGGGGTGTAGGTGTTTAAATCAGACATTCGATTATTTCGGTTCAGTGGTTTGCAAACGTGCATTTTGCGGAAATAAAGCGTCTCGTGCGCTTTCATCCATGTCCGCCTTGAAGGCATATTGCGTTTTCAAAGCGTCTGCGCGCTTGGCAGCCGGCCGTGCATTGATGTCATCGAGCAATCGCTTGGCGTTGGGCAGTTTGTCCCAAGCGTCGGCACCCAAGACAAATGGCACGGCTCTGGCCCAGCCCCAGAAGGCCATGTCGACGAGGGTGTAGTCATCGCCCAGCATGAAGCGATGCTTGGCAAGATGGGCATCCAAAATGCCCCAATGGCGCCACGCTTCAAAGTCATATCGGTTCAGAGGGTAAGTCTTAGGCTCCGGTGCGAAGTGGCGAAAATGGACCGCCTGCCCAGAGTAAGGGCCGACACCCGTGGCGATGAACATCAGCCATGAGTACATCTGCGCACGCGCCTGGAGACTGTCCGCCGGCAGGAACTCCCCGGTCTTTTCGGCGAGGTACAACAAAATCGCATTGCTGTCGAAAACGACAACACCCTCATCATCAATAGCGGGCACCTTGGCATTCGGGTTGAGGGCGGTGTAGGCAGCGGCGTGCTGCTCTCCCTTGCGGGTATCGACGGGCACGATCTCGTAAGCCAGACCGGACTCCTCCAGAAACAAGGCTACTTTGGCGGGGTTCGGTGCGGTGTTGTAGTAGAACTTGATCAAAACATCATCCTTTAAGAAATTTTTCTGCCTTCATTATGGTGTGGTCCCCCCATCCCTGCAGGGGCGATGAAAAATGTCTGCGGAATGTTGGCTGACTGGAGTGAAATGCCAGTAACAATCTAATCACTTATAAAAATGATTAATTAGATTGCAGATGCGACTGATCCCACCCTCGACAGCAGTTTCGCCGCTCGCTTGCCTCCTGGCCTTCGGCACAGCCACCCAGAGCCACGCGGCTGAAGACTTCGCCGCTTGCCAGCAGTTTTTTGCTCACCGAACAGCACCCATCGTTGAGAAGCGTCCAACGCAACGAGCGCTTTGCTACGACGCCTTTGCCATCCTGCATTCAGGGGAAAGTAAAACGCCGGTGTTCGTCGCCGAGAAGCTCAACAAAGCATCTATCGCCGACACGGGGGAAAGGCGCACCAACCGGTTTTTTGCGGATGCCAGACTCCGGTCTGCCGAGCGAGCCACGCTAGAGGACTACAAGGGCAGCGGATACGATCGCGGCCACATGGCGCCTGCGGGTGACATGCCAACAGCCCAGGCGATGGCGCAAAGTTTTTCGCTAGCCAACATGGTGCCCCAAGCGCCGGAACACAATCGAGGCGTGTGGGCGAAAACCGTTGAGTCGACTACGCGGAAATATGCGTCCCGTGCGACAGGTGATGTGTACGTCATCACGGGTCCCGTGTATGTGCCGAGCATCGCCTTGAGTCCTGCCATCGGCCCGGGACAGGTCCGCATTCCGAAGTACCTGTTCAAGTTGGTCTACGACGAGCAAAAGAACAAAGCCTGGGCCTACTGGCAAGAAAACGCGAACGCAACGCAAGCGTCTTCGCCCATCAGCTATGCAGAACTGGTGAAAAGGACAGGCATTTCCTTTTTGCCAAGCATCAAAGAAACTGACCTCGCGTCGGCTCAGCGCCCATGACGTCAGAAACGTCCACGTCAACCAAGTTGTTCTGGCGGCGTTAAATCATCGTGGCCTTTTTGCCATGCTTTTGGAGACACACATGTTGAAGAACACTCTGATTTTTGCGCTGCTTGCAACGGCTGGGTTTGTGGCATCGGCACAGACAACTCCCGCACCGAAGCCAGCACCAGCGGCCTCCACAGCCGCAGCACCCGCGAAGCCTGCAGC
>CANCCE010000181.1 GCA_947374505.1 Comamonadaceae bacterium
GAGCAGGCTTTCTACATGGTCGGCACGATTGACGAAGCCTTCGAAAAAGCCAAGAAAATCTAACGGACGGTTGTCATGAATACCATCCAAGTCGATGTTGTCAGCGCCGAAGAGTTGATCTTTTCGGGCGAGGCACGTTTTGTGGCTCTGCCCGGCGAGGCCGGCGAGCTGGGGATTTTCCCCCGTCACACACCGCTGATCACGCGCATCCGTCCAGGTGCTGTCCGCATCGAAAAGGCGGATGGCACTGAAGAATTTGTGTTCGTTGCCGGCGGTATCCTAGAAGTCCAGCCCAACTGCATCACTGTTCTCAGCGATACAGCTATTCGTGGCAAGGACCTCGACGAGGCCAAGGCCACGGAAGCGAAAAAAGCGGCTGAAGAGGCCCTGAAAAATGCCAAGAGCGATATCGATCTGGCGCGTGCCCAATCCGAGCTGACCATCATGGTTGCTCAGATAGCAGCGTTGCGTCGATACCGCCAAGCGCGTTAAGTCATCAGCAGAATAAAGCTTTCAAAAACCGACCTCGTTAGGTCGGTTTTTTTTACGCCTGAAAGATTCAAATGAGGACAGGCGCATCCGGCAGTTCATTGGGATGACTCCTGTCGTGGGTTAAGCCATCATCGGGTGGACGCGGGAAAAGCCGCAGAAGTTCAGATGATACAAAGTCAATCGCGCGCGTCAGACCGTCTTGATAAGAACGTGTCTTGAAATCCTCACCCATCTGTGACACAAGATCCTTCCACTGTGCCGGGCTGATGTGCAAAGCCATGCCGCGGTCGGCAATGACCTCAATCGCGTGTTCGGCCAACAGCACGTAAATCAGCACACCATTGTTGTGAGCAGTGTCCCAAACCCCGAGCTTGCCAAACATCATCAACGCACGTTCGCGGATGACCTCGGTCAGGCTACGCTCACGCCCGACTCGCCTCAGATAACTCATTGGCAGGGAGGCTTCAATGCAGATGCGAATTTGACCACTGTGGCGTTGCTCACTGGATGCCACACGTTCGGTAAGAGTCCTAAGAACAGGAGTTGTGACCAAGCGGGCAACGTCGTCAGCGTCAAGCCACAGGTGCTTTAAAAAAGTAGTGAGTTGAGCTGCCATTGACTGCGCCTCACCACTTTCCGGAGGCGCCGCCGCCGCCAAAATTACCGCCACCACCACTGCCAAATCCGCCGCCACCGAAGCCGCCTGAACCACCGACCCCCCCTGATCCTCGGCCACCGCCAAACCCTCCCATCCCCGAGCCCCATCCAGCACTGCGACCACCGGAGGCCAGCACACTGGCCAGTGCAAAGACCATCCCAGCCATCGCTGCCAGTACGCCCAGCACGAGGCTGGCCGTTAAAAGCCAAGCCAGTACACCTATGCCAGCACCAGTCACCAAAGAGCCAAGCTTGCGGCCCATGACGGAGCCAAGAACACGAGCGGCAAACGGCACTGCAACAAACAGCAGTACAGCCAAGTCGAGCCACTGAAAGCCGGGTTGACGGGAACCACCAATAGCGGCTGCGGAGGGTTCGGGTAATTTCTCGCCTGAAATCATAGCGGTGATCTGGTCAACGCCGGCGTTCAGACCACCCGCAAAATCGCCATCGCGAAATCGCGGTGTGATGGCACGATCAATCAGCTGCCGTGCTGCCAGATCTGGAATCGCACCTTCCAATGTTTTTGCCGTGGCAATCCGCACAGTCCGATCGTTTTTGGCCACCACCAACAGCAAACCGTCACCAATGTCTTTGCGCCCGATCTTCCACAAGTCACCCACACGCTGTGTGTATGCAACGATGTCTTCCGGTTGGGTCGTCGGAATCATCAGCACCACAATTTGCGAACCCTTGGACTTTTCAAAATCCGAGAGTTTGCTGTCGAGTGCTTGGCGCTGAGCAGCGTTGAGCGTGCCAGTGGCGTCGATCACGCGCGCGCTCAAAGCCGGTATCGGCTGCAATCCACTTTGCGCTAAGGCCAAGCAGGGCGCAAGCAAAACACACAGGCTGAGCAGTAATGAACGCACCTTATTTCTTTTCAAAATTAACGGCGGGTGGTTGAGAAATTTGCGCTTCGTTCTCTACCGCCAAGTTAGGCTTCACTTTGTAACTGAACACCATGGCGGTCAGGTTGTTCGGGAAGCTGCGCGCCAGCACGTTGTATTGCTGAACGGACTGGATGTAGCGGTTGCGCGCTACCGCAATTCGGTTTTCGGTACCTTCAAGCTGAACCCGCAAATCCTGAAAGCCCTGATTTGATTTCAAGTTGGGATAGTTTTCACTCACCACCAAGAGTCGGGACAATGCTGAGCTCAAACCCGACTGTGCTTGTTGGAATTTTTGAAAGGCGGCCGGGTCATTCAGGGTTTCAGGCGTGACTTTCATCGACGTAGCGCTGGCCCGAGCTTCGATCACGCGCGTTAACGTCTCCTGCTCAAAAGCGGCTTCTCCTTTAACGGTCGCAACAATATTCGGCACCAAATCGGCACGGCGCTGGTATTGGTTGAGTACTTCAGACCAAGCTGATTTAGTTTGCTCATCCAGTCGCTGAAACTCGTTGTAGCCACACCCGGAAAGCGACACGGCTATCCATGTAGCCAGTAAAAACTTGAGAAATCGGGAGGTCATGAAGAGGGCCTTTGGAACAACAAAACAGTGACAGACGCAAGCCGATGCGCAAACAAATATCAAGTCAGCACACTAACACGCCAACGTGTACCCGGAGTGGGTCAGGATTCCCGTCGTGATGTCAGTCAGGTGGTGGGTATTCTTACGGCAGAGCTAGAAAGAGGACATTTGGCGTGGCTTAATATCCTATGTGCAGCGCTACTCACTCACGCCAAAGAACGCCATCCATGCGAAAAGCCAAACCAACATTGACTCATAACGGTCATGCAGACGAGACAGAGGCCGCCTTTTATGAGGCCATGCAACTCGGCGACATCGACAAACTCATGGCCTGTTGGGCCGATGAGGACGACATTGTTTGCGTGCATCCGGGCGGCCCTCGACTGGTCGGTGCGCTGGCCATCCGCAGTGGGTTTGATGCGATGTTTTCCCACGGTACCATTCGCGCGCACATTGAACATGTCCGACGCGTTCAAACCCTCAGCGTCAGCATCCATAGCGTGCTGGAACGGGTGGAAGTCTTGACCGCCAACGGGCCGGCGCAAGCCTATGTTATCGCCACCAACGTCTACCTCAAGACAGCCCAAGGCTGGCGTTTGGTTGCGCATCACGCCAGCCCGGGAACCGCGCAAGAAGTAACGCAAAGTGACAGCCCGACAGTCTTGCATTGACGTATGAATTACCGCGCACCTTGGTGGTTGCCCGGCGGTAACCTGCAGACCATTTGGGCCGCTTTGCGCGGAGTGCGTTACCTAGACGACAAGCCACTATTTAGACGCGAGCGTTGGACAACGCCGGATCAAGACTTTGTAGACGTCGATTGGCTGATCAACGATTTCAATGGGGAGGTTAAAACGCAGCCGCTGCTGGTGGTCTTTCATGGCCTCGAAGGTTCGTCGTCAAGCCACTATGCCGAATCCTTTGCGGATGTCGCGCGAAGCCTCGGTTGGGCCTGTGCTGTACCCCACTTTCGCGGTTGTTCGGGCGAGTTAAATTGGGCGCCGCGCGCTTATCACTCCGGTGACTTTGCTGAGATCGACTGGATGCTGCGCCGCTTCAAAGCGGTGCACGCGGGGCCGCTGTTGGCCGTTGGCATTTCGCTCGGTGGCAACGCCCTCATGCGTTGGGCGGGCGAGCTTGAGGGTAAGGCTGCCAATGTCGTGAGCGCCATCACCTCGGTTTGCTCGCCACTAGATCTGACGGCCAGTGGCAAGGCCATTGGCGAAGGGTTCAACCGACAGACCTACACACGCATGTTTCTCGGCACGATGCTGCCTAAGGCCTTGCAAAAATGGACGCAGCACCCGAATCTTTTCAACAGGGAAGCATTGCTGGCTGCCCGAGACCTCTACGCTTTTGACAACATCTTCACCGCACCGCTCCATGGCTTCAAAGACACTGATGATTACTGGCGTCGTGCTTCTGCTAAACCGCACATGCAAAACATTGCCGTTCCCGCTTTGGCGCTCAACGCCCGCAACGATCCATTTGTACCTGTCGCGAGTCTGCCAAGTACCCGCGACGTCAGCTCGAGCGTGACGCTGTGGCAACCGGGGCAGGGCGGCCACGTGGGCTTTCCAACAGATGCCGCTGCGGGTTGGCCGCACGCAGATGTGCGTGCCATGCCGATGGCGGTCTGTGAGTTTCTCGCGCAGCATTTACCATCCAGCCCAAGGAGTTTAGAGATTCATGGATGACATCGTCAAAGCCGCTATCGCCAAATGGCCAAACGTGCCCAACTGCTTTGGCTGGCTGGGATTAGATGCGCGCGGCAACTGGTACATGCGCGATGACCGGGCTCAGGCGTCTGGGCCATTTGCCGGCGGCAGTGCACAGAGTAAAGGCTCGCTGCTCCAGCATGAGAAGTTGATTGACTTCATCCAGCGCAACTACGAGTCTGACGCTGATGGGCGGTGGTTTTTTCAAAATGGACCGCAGCGTGTCTATGTGGAGCTTGAAGCCACACCGTTGGTTTGCCGAGTCTCACCCGATTTTTCGGTGTGTTCTCACACGGGTGAATTGGCCCGGGTGCAGCGCTGCATGGTTGATCAATATGGACGACTTTATCTAGAGACGGGTATTGGCTTTGGCTTGGTTCACACGCAAGACATGACCCATGCGGCTGATGCGGTAGCGTGCGGTCTGTGGGTACCGGAGGATGTGATGTCAGGCGATTTGCCAAAGCGATTTGGCTATGTCCGCAGCCCGGCCTTGCTGCATGCGCAGGGCCTGTGAGTCGGTTGATCTTGCGAATCAGGCGGACATAAAAAAGCCGGTCACAGACCGGCTTTTTTATCGGAGAATCAAGCTTACTTGGCAGCGGCCATGGGCTCAGCGGCTGCAGGCGCTGCTGGTTCGACAAACTTGCCACCAGCAGCGGCCGTCATGTGAACCACTGCACGACCGATTTCGATGTCGCTGAAGTCCCCGCCACCTTGCGGGCCCATGGCATTCTTGCCTTTGAGTGCGGAGTTCCAAAGGGCTTCAAAACCTGTCTTGATGCGCGGTGCCCAAGCAGCCACGTCACCAAACTTGGGAGAGCCCGCAGCGCCAATGGCGTGGCAGGCGGCGCACTGGGCTGCATAAACTTCTGCGCCTGCTTTCAGTGGGCGATTGGCATCACGGATTTCGACGCTGCCAATTTTCTGGATCCGCTGCGCGACAGACTTTTCCATGTTGCCGGCACCCATTGCGGGCTTGTTGGCCGAAGTCACGTAGTAAACCAACGCAATGATGGCGAAGATAGGAATCACAAAAGAGAAAAATGCCATCAGCAAAAATTGCTTAGGTGTTTTGACCGGACCGGTGTGCTCTTCTTCGTGAGCCGTGTTGTTGTCGTGTGCGCTCATGGCGTCCTCAAAAAAAACGGAATTTCGGGGGGCAACCAGGGTAAAGCCCGGCAGCCCGTGATTATAGCCGGCAGCACTGCTTGATTTGCAGATCTTCGCGTCGCTTCCTAAGCGACTGTTAGAATCCAGCGCTGATGTCGTGAGGCATCAACCAGTGCC
>CANCCE010000182.1 GCA_947374505.1 Comamonadaceae bacterium
TCGTAAAGCGCTTCGTTGATTTGCGTGCCGGTGAAGACGCTCGAAATGCTTGTGCCGGTTTTGCGCAGACCGTCGGAGAGTTTGCTCAACCAGCGCTGACGCTCTGCTGGCACCGCACCCGGCACGGGGATGTCAATTGGCATGACCAGCGCGCTGCCAATCAGGCTGCCCGAAGGGAGGCTGCCCGAAGGCGTGGAAATAGGCGACGCTACCGGCGCGGAAGGTTTGAGGATTTTCTTGAAAAAACTGAACATGAGTGGTCTTTGGAGTCAGGGTATTCTATGAAACACACCCAGCCGGGTAAATTTGGTCACACCATGATGATGCCTCGCTTGCCTATGCCCTTACTTTCTCTCCAGCCTGTGCCGTCAAGGTCTCAGCGGCATTCGCTCGCAGCCTTTGTTTTGGCTGTCAGCGCTTTGTTTGTATTTGCCCCGCACAGCAGCGCTTTTGCGCAGGCACTCAGCCCTGCGGTTGCAGACGTGGAGGCGCAGCAGTTCACGCTGGCCAATGGACTGACGCTGATCGTCAAGCCGGACCGCCGTGCGCCCACGGTGGCGCACATGCTGTGGGTGCGGGTTGGATCGATGGACGAGGTTGACGGCACCTCCGGTGTGGCGCACGTGTTGGAGCACATGATGTTCAAGGGCACGCCGAACCTCAAGCCTGGTGAGTTCTCGCGCCGCATTGCCGCTTTGGGCGGGCGCGAGAATGCCTTCACCAGCCAAGACACGACGGCCTATCACCAGCAAATTCCCGCCAACCGGCTCGAAGAAGTGATGCAACTCGAAGCCGACCGCTTTGCGAATACGCAGTGGGCAGACGACGAATTCAAACGCGAAATTGAAGTGGTGAAAGAAGAGCGCCGGATGCGCACAGAAGACTCACCGCGCGCGCAACTCTATGAGGTCGCAAATGCCGTGATGTTCACGGCGGCACCTTATCGCCGGCCTATCGTTGGCTGGATGAGTGACCTTGATGCCATGACGCCTGCGGATGTGCGCAGTTTTTACCGGAAGTGGTATGTGCCCGGCAATGCGGCTGTGGTGGTCGCCGGTGACGTCGATGTGGCACAGGTCAGAGCGCTGGCCGAGAAATATTACGGTGCCATCCCTGCGGCAGCCACACCCCTGCGCAAACCGCGTATTGAGCCGCTACAGGCCGGCGTCAGGCGCCTCGAGCACAAGGCCAGTGCCAGCCAAGCCTATGTGAGTCTGATGTTCAAAGTGCCACAACTGGACGTTAGCGGATTGGCCGATGCGCCCGCTGGTGCATCGCGGCCCAGCGACAGCCAAGATGCGCTGGCCCTGACTGTGTTGTCGGCGGTGCTGGACGGCTACAGCGGGGCTCGCCTCGATCGTGCTTTGACGCAGGGCGAGGACCGCGTGGCAGACAGTGCCGGTGCGCACAACGGCTTGCTCGGCCGGGGGCCGCAGGTCTTCACGCTGGACGGTGTGCCGGCCACAGACAAGTCCGCGCAACAAGTGATCGATGCGCTGCGCCAGCAGGTCACGAAAATTGCCCGCGAGGGCGTCAACGAGGCTGAGCTCAACCGTGTCAAGACGCAGTGGGTGGCGTCTGAGATTTACAAGCTGGACGCACTCTTCAGCCAAGCGCGTGAACTGGGCAGCCACTGGCTCCATGGATTTCCGCTGGACGCCAGCGCACGCTTGGTCGCGCAGTTGCGCAAAGTCAGCGCCGCTGAAGTGCAGTCTGTGGCCGCGCGATATTTTGGCGACGATCAGATGACGCAAGCGGTTCTGGTGCCGCAGCCGCTGGACCCGAAACGCAAGCCTCGCGCACCCGTGGCTGGCGATCTTCACTGACCCCTGAAATCGAAAGAAAAAACATGTTGATTTCAAAATTCAGCGGCCCGGCGATGCGTGTTGTCTTTGTGGCATTGGCCGCGCTGCTGCAAAGCCATGCGGCCTTGGCGGCCTTGCCCATTCAACACTGGACGCAAGCCAATGGTGCCAAGGTTTACCTGGTTGAAAGCCATGGCATTCCGATGCTCGATGTGCAGATTGACTTTGATGCGGGCGACCGCCGCGACCCAGCTCATCAGGCTGGCTTGGCGACCGTCGTTTCAAACATGAGCGGCAAGGGCGTTGAGGCCAAGGGCGGCTCACCGGCACTGGACGAAAACCAACTCAGCGAAGCTTGGGCTGATCTGGGTGCCGCCTTTTCCGCAGGCTCGGGGAGAGACCGCATGAGCTTTTCGTTGCGGACCTTGAGCTACCCCGATCTGTTGCCGAAAGCCGTGGCGCTGGCCGCACGCGAGATCGGTGAGCCGGCCTTTCCGGAGGCGATTTGGCTGCGTGACCGTGAGCGCATCGGCGCCTCGATTCGTGAGGGCAACACGCGTCCCGCGACGCTGGCCGCCAAGGCTTTTTCGGCGGCGGTCTATGGCCAGCACCCGTACGGTTTTGACACCACTGAGGAAACGCTGGGACGTATTTCTGTGGCCGACATGCGCCAGTTTTACAGCCGCTTGATCCAGCCCTGCCGGGCCAAGGTCAGCGTCGTCGGTGATGTCACGCGGGCGCAGGCGGATGCCTTGGTGAAGTCTCTGTTGGCGCGTTTGCCACAAAGCGCCGCAGCCCGTTGTGAAGCCTTGCCGCCGGTGGCTGAAGTTGTGCCTTTGGCTGCGCCTGTCACGCAAGCCATTGCGTTTCAATCGGCGCAGGCGCAGGTCTTGATTGGCCAGCCTGGCTACCAACGTTCAGACCCTGATTTTTTTGCGCTCACGGTGGGCAATTACACCTTGGGCGGCGGTGGTTTTGTCTCGCGGCTGACGAGCGAGGTGCGTGAAAAACGCGGACTGGCTTACAGCGTGTACAGCTACTTTTCCCCCGGGCTGCATGCCGGTGCTTTCACCATCGGTTTGCAAACCCGACCGGACCAAGCCGAGCAGGCCGTACAGGTGGCCCGCGAAGTGCTGGCAAAATTCGTCGCTGAAGGTCCGAGCGAAGCCGAACTCAAGGCCGCCAAGGACAACCTGATGGGTGGCTTTCCGCTGCTCATTGACAGCAATGCGAAACTGATCTCCAACGTCGCCAACATCGCCTGGAATAACTTGCCACTCAATTACCTCGACACCTGGACCGCCCAGGTTGAAAAAATCACGGCGGCCGACATCAAGGCCGCATTTGCCCGCAAACTGCAGCCGGACCGCATGGTCACCGTGGTGCTCGGAGCGGGCGCATGAGGCCGCGTTCAGAACAAGCCAAAACGGCGCCTGTGGCCAAGCCGCAGAGCAAAGCCAAGGGCAAGCCCGGGCCGCGCCACCACAAGCCGCTGCCAGGCGAGGTTCGCATCATTGGCGGGCTGTACAAGCGCACCAAGCTGCCGGTGTCTGACAAGCCAGGCCTGCGTCCAACGCCCGACCGCGTTCGTGAAACCTTGTTCAACTGGCTGGGCCAGGACCTGACCGGTTGGCGCTGCATGGATATTTTTGCCGGCACCGGTGTGCTTGGTTTTGAAGCAGCGTCCCGCGGCGCTGCCGAGGTGGTGTTGTGCGAGCAGGATGCTCAGTTGGTTCTCAAAATGAAGGCCTTGCAAGAGCGTCTGAAGGCCAATGCGGTGCGGGTTGAGCGTGGCGACGGTGTTGGCTTGCTCAGGCGTCAAAGCCCGGGCTCGATTCAGCTGGTGTTTATCGACCCACCGTTTGACTCGGTGTTGTTTGAGCCGGCGTTGAAGGCGGCTGCCGAGGTGATTTCAGACAAGGGTCTGGTCTATCTCGAAGCACCGCGTACCTGGACCGCCGACGAGTTGACGCCTTTGGGGCTGGAGGTTTACCGCAGCAGCAAAGCCGGGGCGGTGCATTTCCACCTGCTGGCACGCCTGGGGGCCTTCACGGCTTGATTGCACCACTGCCGTCAAGGCCTTGGGCCTCGGGGCATAATTCAATTTATGGCCACATTGCCCCTGACTTCGCCCCAGACATCACACCGGATTGCGGTTTATTCCGGCACCTTTGACCCGTTCACGCTCGGTCACGAAGATGTCGTGCGCCGAGCCGCTGGTTTGTTTGACCAGCTGATCATCGCCGTCGCAGTCGCTCACCACAAAAAAACCTTGTTCAGTCTGGCCGAGCGCGTGCGTCAGGTCGAGCAGGCAGTGCAGGGGATGGCTCCGCCGGAGCGCATCAAGGTGCTGCCGTTTGACGGCCTGATCATGGATTTTTGCGGGCAGCAACAAGCCATTGCCGTGGTGCGTGGTGTGCGCAACTTGACCGACTTTGATTACGAAGCGCAGATGGCCGCCATGAATCGCAAACTCCGGCCCAGTGTTGAGACGGTATTTTTATTGCCTGACGCGCCTTTGCAATGCATCAGCAGCACGCTGGTGCGCGAGATCAGCAAACTGGGCGGCGACGTCAGCCAGATGGTCAGCCCTGCGGTGGCTGCGGCGTTGCAAGCGGCTCACTCGGCTGCACAGAAAGGCGGCTGAACATGGCGCTGATCATCACGGACGAGTGCATCAACTGCGACGTGTGTGAGCCCGAATGCCCGAATCAAGCGATTTTCATGGGCATTGAAATCTACCAAATTGACCCGCACAAATGCACCGAATGTGTCGGCCATTTTGACGAGCCGCAGTGTGTGCAGGTTTGCCCGGTGGCATGTATCCCAATCAATCCGCAGCACAACGAAAGCCAAGAAACGCTGTGGGAAAAATACCGGCGCTTGCAGGCTGCCGCGTCAGTCGCCTGAGGCTTTTTCCGCTTCCGGTTTGTCGCCATCCGGTTTTTCTACTTCCGGCTTGCGTGGCGGTTTGGGTCTGACCGCCGCATGCGTATGAATCAGCATGGTGGCTTTTTCCATCTCGCCCTCGATCAGCATGCCCACGGCCTTCATGCTGCGCGTGACGGCCTCTTCAATGGCGAAGCGATGCTCTTGCGATGGCTTTTGCAACACCCAGTGGATGACTTCTGACTTGACGCCAGGATGGCCGACGCCGATGCGCAGGCGCCAGTAGTCGGCGCTGCCAAGTTGAGCGTGAATGTCGCGCAGGCCATTGTGGCCCGCATGGCTGCCACTAAATTTCAGTTTGAGCTGGCCCGGCACGATGTCGAGTTCGTCATGCGCGACCAAAATTTCTTCAGGCTTGATCTTGAAAAAGCGGGCGAGGGCAGCGACTGATTTGCCGGAGAGGTTCATGAACGTGCGTGGCTCCAGCAACCACAGCGTCTGGCCTTTCACCATCGTTCTTGCGACCACGCCATGGTAGCTTTTGTCGAGCACGAGGTTGACTTTCAGTTCTCGCGTCAGGGCGTCGAGCCACCAGAAACCAGCGTTGTGCCGGGTGGCTTCGTATTCAGGGCCGGGGTTGCCCAGGCCAACAAAGAGTTTGATCATGAGGAAATAGATGCGGTGAGTCGGTTGACCCTTGGCACGACTGTACCGCGCCTAGGCCCCATGAAAACGGCCCATAGCCTCTTGCGAGGATATGGGCCGCGGTCGCCGTGAGGCAGGACTCTTGTAAGAGTTTACTTCTTGGCAGCTGGCTTGGCCGCTGGTGCGGCCTTGCCGTCAGCAGCTTTGCCGCCTTTAGCGCCTTTGGCGTCCTTGGCATCGGCAGCAGGTGCCTCTTCAGCCGGCGCTTCTTCAACGATCGCCG
>CANCCE010000183.1 GCA_947374505.1 Comamonadaceae bacterium
TTGGTCAGAAACTGCGTGGGCAAAAAATCAAAGCGCACGCCCATGGCTTCAAGCCAGGCGATGGTGTCACCCGCGCTGTTGGCCAGGCGTTCGATCACCGCCGGATCGGCCATGCTCAGCGCACGCGAAAGGGCCGGCCGATGGGCGACGTCGCCATCGGCTGATGCCACAAGTTCCGGGTCCACACTGCCCGAGCCATTCTCGGCCAAATGGGTTTCAAAATCATCGGTCACCTCATGGTGGCTCTTCATGCGCAGGTACGCCTCGGTGTAACGACTTTGCCCGCCACGCTCCTGACGGCTTGCCCGCTCAATGATGGCGACCTTGCCTCCAGACTGGGCTGCCGCCACGGCGGCCGAGAGACCGGCGACGCCGCATCCGGCCACGACAACGTCAAATACTTGGGTGTTCACGCGATGGATCCATTCAGTGAAGTTGACACGCGTTGCCGGCGCAGACAGGTGACAAAAAAGTAGCGCACAGAGCGTGTAAAAGCTTGTTCATGGGTCTCTTTACTTCTTCATACCCGACGACTTGACAATCTGCTCAATGACAGGCCGGCGCTGGGCCAGAAAGGTCTTGAGTTCCTCGGCCGAACTCCCCACCGACTCGCCACCGAGTTCACGCACGGTGGCGGCCACCTTTGGATCCTTGGCTACCTCCATCACCACCTTTTCCAGGCGCGACACCACCGCGGCGGGCGTGCCCGTGGGCGCGAACAGCCCCGTCCAAGAGGTCGAGTCATAGCCGGGAGCAACCGACTCGGCCAAGGTAGGCAGATCGGGCAGAAACCGCGACCGGTCACTGGAACCTATCGCAAAGGCCTTGACCTCCTTGGCTTGTATCAGCTTGAGCACCGGTGGCAAGTTCTCGAAGATCACCTGGATCGCGCCTGAGCGCAAGTCGGTCAGGGACTGTGCCGTTCCCCGGTAGGGAACATGCATCATCTGGACCTTGGTCAACAACTCAAACATCTCGGCACTCAGGTGCTCAATCGAGCCCTGACCGGCGCTGCCGTAATTAATGCTGCCCGGCTTGGCACGTGCAGCGGCCAAAAAGTCCTGCACGGAGGTCCATGGCACATCCTTGTTGGCGATCAGGACCACCGGACTGTCCGAGAACTTTGAGACCGGGATGAAATCGTTCTGGGCGCTGTACTTCAAGTCTGACTGCATGGCTGGATTGACCAGAATCGATCCGGGCGTTCCCAGCATCAAGGTGTGCCCATCCGGCGTCGACCGCGCGACCTGCATGGCGCCTATGGTGCCGCCGGCGCCAGTCAAGTTCTCGACAACGACCTGCTGACCCAGACGAGTCGACATCCCGACCGCGAGCAGGCGGGCAAGGATGTCCGTGCCGCCGCCAGCCGCGAAGGGCACCACCAGCCGGATGGTGCGGGATGGAAAAGTCGCCTGCGCCAGCAAGGGCAGTGAACAGACCGAAGCAGCCATACCCCCCAGGATTTGGCGGCGGTTGATTCGAAAGCTTCTGGTTTTTGTCATGGTGTCTCCTTGATGGCGGGTCCGGCCCTCATTGCCTAGCTGCATTGGCACCGGCGAGCCGACCGCAGATCACGCACTTGCCCAGCGAGGTGCCCGTCATGAACGCCTTGCCGTGAAAGCCGCCGGTGACCTCGCCGGCAGCATAAAGGCCGGCGATAGACTCACCAAGCACATCGACCACATTCATGTCGGGATTGACCGTCAAGCCGCAGTAGGTGGCGATCACTGCGCTGGTGGACGGATAAGCATAAAAAGGGGCACGGCGAATAGGCACCAGCTTGCCGTATCCCTGGACGATGCCCTGTCGGCCGAAGGTGCGATCCAGGCCTTCGGCCACATCGTGGTTGTATTGCTCGACCGTCTCTGCAAGCGCCTGACCGTCTATGCCGAGTTTCTCGGCAAGGGCCTGTAGCGTGTCCGCCTGCAACAAACGCCCCTCCTGCAGGCGCTTCGGAAAATTGAACATGGGCGCCACGGGGACGGCCTGCTCCATGATGTCTTGGTCCAAGACTTGGTAGCCGATCGCGTCCGGCTGCTGTAGGCAAGCATCGCCCAGCAGTTTGTATGAAATCGACTCGTCCGCAAAGCGTTTGCCCAGCTTGTTGACGGCGATAGCCCCCTTGTAGATGGCCAGCATCGCGGTGTGTTCCCGCGGGTGCGCATCGGGGTGATTGCCAAAGGTCCCCTTCACATAGCCCATGTCACGCAGTCCTGCGCCCAGCTGCCATGCCAGCTTCATGCCCTCGCCCTGGCTTCCGGCGCCGCCCACGCGGGTGGCCTTGGCCTGACCCGGACAAAACTCTTCCATCAACTCGGCGTTGCGCGAGAACCCACCGCTGGCGATCACGACACCGGCGCGCACCTGGGTCTGCGTGCTGTGCTCACCCTGCATCCAGACCACGCCGTCAACCTTGCCGGAGGTCCGGTTGCGCAGCAACCGAGTCACCTTGGCGCCGACCACCAGCTCGATGGTGTCGCTGCGCTGGATCTCCTCGTTGAGCATCCGGACCACCTCCGCCGGATTGGCCGGGTGGATGCGTGGCACCGACTGCCCAGCCCCGGCGATGACCGGCCCAAATTGAACCCCTTTGTCGACCAGCCATTGGAAAGCTTGGAGTTGATGGTTGGCATAGACATCGATGAGAGCTGGATCGTTTCGATGCCCTCCGACCTCCCAGAGATCCTTCGCCAACAAGGCGGCTGAGTCCTCAATGCCAACGGCAGCCTGCGCTGCCGTGCCAGCAAACGCAAAGGAGCCGCCGCTGAGCACGGAACTGCCGCCGACCTCCGGCTCGCGCTCGAGAAGCAAGACGCGCGCGCCCGCTCTTGCGGCCTCGATCGCCGCGCAATGCCCGGCCAGCCCGGCCCCAATAACCACCACATCGGTGTCCGCGAATCGCCCGGTCATCGCGTCTTCTCTTGCGTTGTGACACCCACCGAACGGTAGACATTGCCGTAATAGCGCCTGATCTCGTCCAGTTGCGCCACCGAGGGCGGGGCGTTGGAGAGGCGTTTGCTCACGAAGGCGCCATCCATCAGGCGGTTCATGCGCACCGCCATTTCACCCATCTTCACCAGAGAAGTGATGCCATTGAGGATGGGGGTGCCGTTGCCGGCGCTGTTCACCTCGGCATCGGCCAGCAGCGCCATGGCCACACCGCCGGCCGGGATGACCACCTCGGCGCCCCCCTCCACCAGCGTGCCAGCGCACTTCAGGAACTCCTCAATAATTTGCTGGCGCGCCTGCGGGTTGGTGAACCCCTCCTTCAGGTCGAGGATGCGATCCATTTTCAATCGGGCTACCCCGTTGAGCCGGCTGCGCAAACCTGCCCGGTCGACGTTTTCGACGATGCGAGCGGTGAACTTTTCATTCAGCGTCACCAGCGAAAAATTCGCACCCATCATGCAGGCCAGATGCATTGCGCTTTCGCACAACCCCAAGACTGGGATGGAAGCGATCTCACGACACTCGCGGATCCCGGGATCGGCGATATTGCCAATCAAAAAGGCATCGAAACCCTCGTCTTGCGCCCGCTGCACATTCTCAAGCACCTCGCCAGTCTCCAGGTACTCTAAGTAGCGGTACTGATCGGCAACGCCACCAATCTTGGTGATGCCGTGGATTTCCACGGTGGTATTGACGTCCTTGACCTTGTCGACAATCCGCCGCAACACGGGATGGTACTCACCCCAAGCCTGCGAGCGGGACATGCTTTGGTACCACAGTTTCATCGTGCCAGCCTTGCACCCATGGACGCCCCGGGAGGCTCCCGGGCCGCGTCGGGCTCTCTGAAGAGTTTAGAGTCCCGCATGGCCCTTTCGAGGGCTTATTACCAAATAGTCTGTTCGCCCAAACCGAAACAAGACCGACTCATGAACCCTCGCGACCAAGCAGGCCTTCACCATCAGTCGATCTGGACCTTGGCTGAGCGGACGACCCGCGCCCACTTGACCAGCTCGGCCTTGAAGAAATTGCCAAAGGCCTCCGGGCTGCTGCTGATAGGCTCCGCCCCCAGCTGCAATAGTTTGTCGTTCACAGCGGGGTCTTTCAGCGCTTCGGCCACTTCCAGGCTCAGCTGATTGATGACTTCGCGAGGGGTGCCGGCGGGGGCAAACAGACCAAACCAGGCCGTAGCGTCAAAGCCGGTCACACCGACTTCATCGAGTGTTGGAATGTCAGGTGCCACGCTTGAACGCTGCTTGGTACTGACGGCAAGTGCACGCAACTTGCCGGCTTTGATCAACGGCAGGCTGGTCATGATGTTGTCAAAGGCCACCGGAACTTGGTTGGCGAGCACGTCGTTCATTGCCGGCGCCGCCCCTTTGTAGGGCACGTGGGTGAGCTTGATATTGGCCGTGCTGGCCAACAACTCGGTGAAAAGATGCGAGCCAGAGCCATTGCCGGCTGTGGCGTAATTGATGTCGCCCGGCTTGCTGCCGCCCTTGCCACGCGCGACATCCAGAAATTCACGTGCAGTCCTGTAGGGAGCCTTCGGATTGACGACCAGCAGAAAGGGGGTGGACGAGATCATTGAAATCGCGCTCAGATCCTTGATGGGGTCATACGTCATCTTCGGGTAAAGACTGGGGTTAACCGACAGCGAGATAGTGCCAAGCAGCAGGGTGTAACCATCGGGCGCAGCCTTAGCCACAGCGTCGGCGCCAATATTGCCAGCACTGCCGGGCCGGTTGTCCACCACCACTGGCTGGCCCAAACGCTCAGACAGCTTCTGGCCAATGATGCGCGCAGCCACATCCGAGGCACCACCGGCCGGGTAGCCCACGATCAGCCGGATAGGTTTTGAAGGATAGGCCGCTGTTTGCGCCCAAACCGCAGTGGACGCGCCGACGGCGCAAAGTGCAGCGGACAGCACGGAAACAGCCAGGCGGCGCGAAAAATGGAGCATCGGGCGGACTGCGTCTGTCATGAGGGGGCCTTTAAATTAACTGAGCTCTCGTGAGCTGATAGCCCGTGCAGATATGCGCCATTGAGGCCCGCGCTCACGGGGTGTGTTGACTCAGTTTAAGGCGCGGTGCTTCTGGTCGGAGGCTGTAGAGCGAAGGCTGTTTTCGGTTTTACTGAAACTGTACGAGCGCGTGACCCGGCCCTCAAGGTTTTCCAGCAGCGTCGAAGACGAGTCCATCCTGATCTGGAAGTTCGGCCCAAGCCTTAAAAGGCGCAGATGCCTTGACGCGTCCTGAGCGAATGAGCTCCAGCCAAACGCCCGCGGCATCATGGAAGCAATTGGCGCCGCAAGGCCAGAGCGCGACGCTCATGGCCTCAGCCATTTTTGCTTCGGAAACTTCATGGGCGTAACAAAGTTCGAGAGCAGCTTCAACACCCCATTTCGACTTGCCCCCGGTCTGCGCAGACAGCATCGCCAGAAAGGCCCACTCTTGAGGCACACCCTCTAGCCCCCCAATCAACGCCATCCCAGCATTCAGATAGGCCTGCCGGGCATCCACACGCGGAAAGTGCTTGTGCCAGTGTGCACTTGCAAATTCGTAGGTGCGCACACCGGCGACCCAACCAGCGATACGAAATGCAGCCTCGGTCTGGGCATCCGTACCGCCATGGTCGAGGAACAACTTCAGGTGATGCGCGCCCATCTCCTC
>CANCCE010000184.1 GCA_947374505.1 Comamonadaceae bacterium
CTCGGCCACTGCAAAGGTGAAGGAATAGTTCGGCTCCTGCCCCATGCGCAGGTCGCTGATCAACAAACGACTGCCGCGCTGCTCCAACTTGTAAAAGCCTTTGGTGAACGCCACGATGCGCTGCACGCCGTCAATGCCCTGCAGCTCGGCGGCCAGCGCGTTGCCACGCGGGAATCGATCGAATTCAATCTTCGGCTGATCGTCGAGTAGGGAGTAAAAACCCTCGTGATACCCGTCCCCGGCCACTGCCACCACGCGCCACAGTACCGTGTTGAACGGCGTGGGCGTGACCAGCAGGTGTTCGACCACGATGCCTTGTTGCGCCAGCGCGGCGCGGGCGATCTGTGCCACCTGTTGTTGCGCCACAAAACCCCAGGCCAGATAAGCCGTGCTGAGCAGCAGCCCGACCCCATTGGCTATGCGCCCCCGATGACTGCCGCGCGTTGCCAGCACCCAAATCACGCCGACCAGCAGCGGCATCGTGTACAGCAGGTCAATGATGAACACGCTGTCCACCCCGAACGGATGGTTGGAAAAAGGCAGCGCCAACTGCGTGCCGTAAACGGTCATCGCGTCGAGCAGCGGGTGCGTCACCAGCGCCAGCCAGAGCGCCAGCCACCAACGCCGCAGCAAACCCCATTCGCCATGCAGTCGCGCGACCAACGCGGCAAAAGGCAGGGAGAACAATGTCAGCCAGAAAAGCGCATGGCTTTCGGCGCGGTGCAGCACCATGTTGCGGATGACGTCGCCTTGGTCGATCAACACATCAAGGTCCGGCAGCGTGCCCGCTACCGCGCCCCATAGCGCGGCCTTCCACACCGCTGTGCGGCGGCCCATCACGGCGACCGAAACGGCTGCACCCAGCGCTAGTTGAGAGAGTGAATCCATAGCCGGGGATTATCGTTGAGCGGCCGCTTTTAGAGCCTTGAGCCCTGCCTCAACCTGTTGTCTTCGGAGCGGGCCGCAAGCAGAGCTCCGTGCTCAACGGGTGAAAGTTGATCACCAGTTCACTTTCCTCATTGCCGAGTCGTGGCCAGAGTTGATTCCAGCCGTTGCGTGTGGTTAGATCATTGTTCTGCAGCGTCAGCTCTTCCACGACTGGGCGAGTCAAGATGACGGTGCATTTGAAAACTTTAACGCCCCGACTCATCAAGCTTCCGCGCGGCATTTAGGTGCGGGAGGTCTATCGCAGGTCGAATTCGTACTGTTCGTACTGTGCTTCTGTGGCTGCCAAAAAGTTATACTAAAATAAGACTTTTTTTGGAGTAAGCCATGTTCAATGCCTCGCTTCGTCGATCTGGCGGATCGCTCATCATGACAATCCCGCCGGCTTATGTGGAACAAAACCACCTCGATGCTGGGTCTCGCCTGTTTGTTGAGATCAACGGGGCAGAACTCAAAATAAAGCCAGGTCGCCAACGTCCCAAGCTCTCGGAATTGTTGGCGGCAACGCCAGACAACTTGGCTCGCGTGGCCGATTGGGATGACATGCCTGCCCTCGGGGCGGAGCTTTGACGCCAGAGCGGGGCGAAATCCTCCACCTTCAATTTGATCCCGCCTCTGGCAGGGAGATGCTGGGCAAGCACTTTTGCTTGGTGGTTTCCCCTCGCTCTTTTAACGCCCGTTTTCGCTTGGCGATGGTCTGCCCCATTTCAGGTGGTAACTCTGAGCTTGCGCGAAACAGTGGCTTCCTGGTTTCCTTGATGGGCTATGGCTTGCGAACCGATGGGGCAGTGCATGCACATCAACTCAAATCATTGGACTGGACGGCAAGACAGGCAGCCTTTGTAGAAAAAGTTCCAGTTGCCGTCGTGCAAGAGGTGCTGGAATGCTTGGCAGCTGTTTTTGAGGATGAATAGGCGTACATCTCAACGCCCTGACCAATCCAATTTCCCCACCACATCCAGGTGCGTGAGGTACACCCGCAGGTCGAATTCGTACTGGTGGTATTGCGGTTCCATGTAGGTGCAGAGCTTGTAGAAAGCCTTGTCGTGCTCACGTTCTTTGATGTGCGCGAGTTCGTGCACCGCGATCATTTTCAGGAACTCAGCGGGGCCTTCTTTGAACAGGGCGGCGACGCGGATTTCGCGCTTGGATTTGAGCTTGTTGCCCTGCACGCGTGAGATGGTGGTGTGGGTGCCGAGCGCATGCGCGATGACTTGCAGTTTGTTGTCAAACAGCACCCGCGACAACGGATCTGAGTTGCGCAAAAAGCGGTTCTTCAGATCCATCACGTAGTCGTACAGCGCCTTGTCGGTGCGCACGCTGTGGGCCTCAGGGTATTTTTTGAGCAGCACCGCACCGAGCTGACCTTCGGTGAGCAGCGCTTGCACTTGGTCGCGCAAGTTGTCGGGGTAGCCGAGCAGGTATTTCAATGACAGCCCGGCCGTCCCGACGTTGCTCAATTCTCGCGGCGCAGCGCCGGGAACAAGATGACGTCGCGGATGCTGGCACTGTCTGTCAGCAGCATCATCAGGCGGTCAATGCCGATGCCGCAGCCGCCGGTCGGTGGCATGCCGTATTCGAGTGCACGCACAAAGTCGGCGTCGTAAAACATGGCTTCGTCGTCGCCGGAGTCTTTGGCGTTGACCTGCGCCTGGAAGCGTAAGGCTTGCTCTTGCGCGTCGTTGAGTTCGCTGAAACCGTTGCCAAACTCACGTCCGGTGATGTAGAGCTCAAAGCGTTCGGTCACTTCAGGCCGTGCATCGTTGGCGCGCGCCAAAGGCGAAATTTCGGTCGGATGTTCCATGATGAAGGTTGGCTGCCAGAGCTTGTCTTCAACAGTTTCTTCAAAGTACAACACCTGCAAGCTGGCCAGTGAGCGAGTCGACAAGCGGTCTTTTTGTTCGGTGCAACCGAGCTTTTTGACGGCGTTGATGAGCCAAGCCGCGTCGTCCACGTTGGTGCCGGCGTCCGTGTGTTTCAGGATGGCTTCGCGAATTGTCAGGCGCTCAAAAGGCTGGCCCAGATCGACGTCTTTGCCGCCGTAACTCAGCTGCAAGGTGCCGCAGGATTTTTGGGCAGCGTCACGGATCAGCGCTTCGGTGAAGGCCATCAGGTCGTTGTAGTTCCACCAGGCGGCGTAGAACTCCATCATGGTGAATTCGGGGTTGTGCCGAACGCTGATACCTTCGTTGCGGTAGCTGCGGTTGATCTCAAAGACGCGCTCAAAACCACCGACGATGAGTCGCTTCAGGTACAGCTCTGGCGCGATGCGCAAGAACATTTCCTGGTCCAGCGCGTTGTGGTGCGTCTTGAAAGGCTTGGCATTGGCGCCGCCCGGAATCGGGTGCAGCATCGGCGTTTCGACTTCCAGAAACTCATTGGCGACCATGAATTCGCGCATGCTGCTGACGGCTTTGCTGCGGGCCACGAAGCGCTTGCGTGCTGCTTCATCGGTGATGAGGTCAACATAGCGCTGGCGGTATTTAACTTCTTGATCGGCCACGCCGTGAAACTTGTCGGGCAGGGGGCGCAGGCTTTTGGTCACTAGCTTGAGGCCGGTGGCGTGAATCGACAGCTCACCGGTTTTGGTTTTGAACAACGTGCCTTCTGCGGCCACGATGTCGCCCAAGTCCCAATGTTTGAAGGCGCTGTGCAGTTCTTCGCCGACGCCTTCGTTGTTGATGTAGACCTGAATGCGACCGCCTGACGGACCGAAGGAAGCGTCTTGCAGCGTTGCAAAGCTGGCTTTGCCCATGACGCGCTTGAGCATCATGCGGCCGGCCACGCTGACGCGGATGGCCAGCGGTTCGAGTTCTTCTTTGGTCTGGCTGTCGTACTGCGCAAACAGGGCTTCGGCCCGGTGTTCAGGTTTGACGTCATTGGGGAACGCCACGCCGGCTGCGCGGATGTGCTTTAGCTTTTCACGGCGCTCGGCCATCAACTGGTTGTCGTCGGGCGCAGTCACGGCAGCGGCAACGGAGGGCAGGGCGGTGGATGTGGACATAGTGCGGCCGAAAGGAAACAGGTCAGAGGAAAAGGAGCTTAGTCGCTAAGCCCGGCAAGGGCGAACTTCTGATTTTAGAACGAGATGTCGCTGCGGTCGAGGATGTCATTGACCAATTCAAGCCGCAGCAGCGGGTTGTCGAGTTCCATGAATTGCTGTTTGAGCGTGACCGGGATCGGCAGCAGTTCGCTCCAGCGGTTGGCGACCCATCCGCAGTCATCAAACTTGTAGGGCATGAGAATCGGCATTTGCTCCGCCGGCACAGCGCGTTCTTGCAAGGTGAGGATCAGCTTTTTCAGCGCATCTGCGGCAGGCTGCAGGTCGTCAGGAATCGGCACGAAGAGGTCGTCAGGCAGCAGCGTGACGTCGGCGACCCACAGCCCGTGCTTGAGCTTTTCGCTGCGGCTGATCTTGAAGCGTTGCGTGCCGGTGCAGCGAACCACCATCAAGCCAGGTTGCGGCGTTGCATAGTCAGTGATGGTCGCCAAGGTGCCGATGTTTTGGAAGGCTTCGTTGGCAAAAGCATCGCCCGAAGGCTCCGCATTCAGCCGCCGCACTTCCGTGCCAGCGGTCAGCGAGACGACGCCAAACGGCGTGCCATTTTTGTGGCACTTACCGATCATGTCGAGGTAGCGCACCTCGAAAATTTGCAGTGGCAAGAAACCGCCCGGGTACAGCACCATGCCCAGCGGAAACAGCGGCAGAGCGGTCAATGCTGTCAAAGGCAGGGCGTCAGTCGACGGCATCGGCCGGTTGCTTTTGCAGCATGGCCAGCGTGTTAGCGACTGTTTTACGCAACTCGCGGCGGTCGCAAATAAAGTCGACAGCGCCTTTGGTTTGCAAGAACTCGGCACGCTGAAAACCGGCAGGCAGTGTCACCCGCACGGTGGATTCGATCACGCGAGGACCGGCAAAACCAATCAAGGCTTTGGGTTCGGCAATCACCACATCGCCTAAAAAGGCGAAACCGGCACTGACGCCGCCCATGGTCGGGTCGGTCAGCACGCTGATGTAAGGCAGGCTTTTTTTAGCTAGGCGAGTCAGTGATGCATTGGTTTTGGCCATCTGCATCAGGCTCAGCAAGCCTTCTTGCATGCGCGCGCCGCCGGTGGCGGTGAAGCAGATAAACGGCACTTTTTGTTCGATGGCCGCATGCACGCCGCGCACAAAACGCTCACCCACCACACTGCCCATGCTGCCGCCCATGAAGTCAAACTCAAAGCAGGCCACCACTACGCCCATGCTGTGCACCGCTCCGCCCATGACGATCAGAGCGTCAGTTTCGCCGGTGTTCTCTAACGCTTCTTTCAGGCGTTCCGGGTACTTGCGGCTGTCTTTGAATTTCAGGGCGTCGACCGGTAGCACTTCCTGGCCGAGTTCGTAGCGGCCTTCGGCGTCGAGAAAAGCGTCCAAACGTGCCCGCGCGCCAATGCGGTGATGGTGGCTGCACTGCGGGCAAACATTCTGGTTTTTCTCAAGGTCGTTCTTGTACAGAACGGCTTCGCAACTCGGGCATTTGATCCACAACCCTTCAGGGACGCTGCGGCGCTCGGTCGGGTCAGTTGGCGTGATTTTCGGGGGAAGTAGTTTTTCTAGCCAGCTCATAGGAGCTCCTTAATGCATTAGGGTTGACCCGGATTATGCGTCCAGCGCG
>CANCCE010000185.1 GCA_947374505.1 Comamonadaceae bacterium
ACCAACAGCGACAACAGAATGCCGAGCACACCGCCCAACAAACACACCAGCACGGCTTCAATTAAAAACTGCTGGCGGATATCGCCTTGCCGCGCACCGACGGCCATGCGCACACCGATCTCGCCCGTCCGCTCGGTCACCGACACCAGCATGATGTTCATCACCCCAATGCCGCCAACGATCAACGAGATCAGTGCGATGGCCGAGATCAGCAGCGTCATCGTCTTTGTGGTGCTTTCAACCGTCTGACGAATCGTGTCCGTGTTGAGCACGTAAAAATCCACCAACCCGTGCCGCTGCCGCAGCAAGGTGTTGATGCCTTGTTCGGCGACTTCGGCCGAGACATCGTCGCTGATGCGCACGGTGATGCTGCGCAGGTAGTTTTGACCGATCACACGGCTCATGGCAGAGGTGTACGGAATCCACACATTGAGCCAATCAGGATTGCCAAAGGCGGAGTCGCTGCGCTTAGCCACGCCGACCACGCGACACGGCACCTGGTCAATCAAGATGACTTCGCCGACCGGGTTGGGGTTGTTTGGAAAGAGTTGTTTGCGCGTGTTGTCGTCGATCACAACTTCCTGCGCCAGGCTGGCCACGCTGTCGGCGTCAAAAGGACGACCCAACGCCATCTCCACACCACGCACGCGAAAGTACTGCTCGCCGACGCCGTTGACGGTGCCGGTCAGCGCGATGTTGCCGTGTAGCAGCGTGACCGTGGTGTACAAAGTCGGCGTGACGCTGTCAACATAACTTTGTTCGGCCAGCGCCGCCGCGTCGCTCGGCACCAAAGTACGCACGCGACCGGCGCGTCTATCGCCAAAACCACTGCCCGAAAAAATCTCAATCGTGTTGGTGCCAATAGCGCTGATGCTTTTCAGAATTTGCTGGCGCGAGCCTTCGCCCAACGCCACCACGGAAACCACCGAAGCGATGCCGATGATGATGCCCAGCATCGTCAAAAACGTCCGCAAGCGGTGCGCGTTCATGGCCAACACGGCCATCCGGAAAGCCTCGCTAAAACGGTCACGCCCGGCTTGCCAGCGGCCGCTGCTGCTGGCCACCGGTTTCAACGCAGCGGCGGCTTTGGCGGCCTCCGGTCGGGTCATGCGATCAGCCACCACGCGGCCGTCACTCAACTCAATGATGCGCTCGGCGTTGGCGGCCACCTGCATGTCGTGCGTGACGATGATGATGGTGTGGCCCTCGGCGTGCAACTCGAGCAAAATCTTCATCACCTCGGCGCCGCTGTGCGTGTCGAGGGCGCCGGTCGGCTCGTCGGCCAGCAGCACATGGCCACCATTCATCAGCGCGCGTGCAATGCTGACACGCTGTTGTTGGCCGCCCGACAACTGGCCGGGCTTGTGCTGCAGACGGTCGGCCATGCCAAGGCGCGTCAGCAGCGCCGTCGAACGTTCGCGGCGCGACGGCCGATCGCGTCCCGCATAGACTGCCGGCACTTCCACATTGCTCAGGGCACTCAAGTCGTTCAGCAAGTGGTAGCGCTGAAAAATAAACCCGAAATGTTCGCGCCGCAGTTCCGCCAATGCGTCGGGCCCTAGCTCGGCGATCGGCCGACCGGCCACGCGGTAGGTGCCCGCACTGGGTTTGTCGAGACAGCCGAGAATGTTCATCAGCGTCGACTTGCCCGAACCGGACGCGCCCACGATGGCAACCATCTCGCCGGCCCGTATATCTATATTGATGTCGGTGAGCACGGTGATCGTGCCCTCACCGGCTGGAAAGTCGCGCTGAAGTCCGCGCAGCTCAAGCAGCGCGGGGGCGCCGTTGGCGGTCGCCGTGGCGTTCACAACATCAGTCATTAAAACCGCATGCGGGGAGGCTGCCGCTGTGCCGGCTGACTGCCGGGCGCTGCTGCTTCACTCAGCACGACCTTGTCGCCCACCGCCAAGCCCTCGAGGATTTCCGCATTCACGTTGTTGTTGACGCCCACTTTGATGGCACGTTTTTCGGCCTTGCCGGCGGCATTGACCACGCGCACGCTGGCGGCCCCGCGCCGACCGGACTGCTCAATCGCGGCCGATGGAATGGTGATGACGCCCTTGGCTTCGTTCAGCACGATGTAAACCTGCGCCGTCATGGAGATGCGCAACAGGCCATCGGGGTTCGGCACATCCAGCAGACCGTTGTAATAAATCGCCGTGGCGGTGTTGACGGTCGTCGCGGTGTCGGTGACGATCGTGTCAGGTGCTGGCTCCACACTGCGCAGCGTCGTGTAGTAGCGCTTTTCAGGTGCCCCCAAAATAGTGAAATAAACCTTCTGGCCAGGCTTGACGCGCACCACGTCCGCTTCCGAAATCTGCGCTTTGACCGTGATCGTTTCGAGCATCGCCAGCTTGATGATGACCGGAGCGTTTTGGTTAGCATTGACGGTTTGCCCCTGCTGCGCCACCAAGGCCACGACAACGCCATCCATGGGCGCCAAAATGCGCGTATAACTTAAGTTCACTTGCGCGGTGTCGGCTGCGATGCGAGCCTGCGCAATTTGCGCCTCCGATGTTTTCACATCCGCGCGGCTGGTGCCCAAGTTGGCCTCTGCCTGCTCATAGGTCTGGCGCGAACTCGCATCCGCCGCCAGCAACTCTTTTTCTCGGCGAAAGCTCAACTCGGCCTGCTTGAGCGAGGCCTGGCGGGAGCCCATCAGCGCCTCGGCACTCAGCAAAGCCGCCTCCGTGTTGCGCAAATCGTTTTGCTGCTTCATGGCGTCAATCTCGGCGATCAGTTGGCCTTTTTTGACACTGTCACCCAGCGCCACATTCAAAGTTTTGATTTGCCCTGAAGCCTGCGCGCCGACGCTGACCTGTTTGAATGCCTGCAAGGTTCCGGTGGCCAAGACCGATTGCTCAACGTCTGCCAACGCCGCGGTGGCGGTCACATAGGCGGGTGCTTTGTTGACGGGGAAAAAATACAGTTTGACACCTGCAGCCAACCCCAACAACAGCAACGCAGCCAGTGCATAGCGCCAGCGCTTGAAAAAATGAGACAGTTTGAAAGCAGAAGAAATCATGGATGCGGATTTTGGCATAGGCTGCACTTTACAAGGCTCTCGTGACACGCGTTTTGCGACGGGGCAATGCACCGGGAAAGCCCGAATTCGTTTGGCATTTACTGCCGGCGTAGGTACATTCAAGTCATCATGACCCACATTGACCTTTCCACATGGCGCGTGAAAGCCGAGCACGCCTTCCAGCTCAAAAATCTGGCGACTTTGCCGACAGACTCAGAAACGTCCAAAGACGCTGAAAACGACGAGTGGCCGGAGTTGTTCCAAAAAGCCGCCGACAAACTCGAAAAACTGCAGCTGATGCTGCATGCCGGAAAAAGCAAGGGCTTGCTCTTGGTGCTGCAAGGCATGGACACCGCCGGCAAGGACGGCAGTATTCGCAGCGTGTTTTCGCATGTCAGTCCGTTGGGGGTTCGCGCCGAAGCTTTTGGCGTGCCCAGCGAAGAAGAAAAGCGCCACGATTTTTTGTGGCGGATTCACCGCAAAGCACCCGCGCTTGGGGAGATGGCGATTTTCAATCGCAGCCATTATGAGGACGTGCTGGTGCCGCGGGTGCGTGGCTGGATCGACAAGTCCGTCTGGCTCAAGCGCTACCAACACATTGCCAACTTTGAAGCCCTGCTACATGACCAAGGCATCACGGTGCTGAAGTGCTACCTGCACATCTCCAAACAGGAACAAAAAAAGCGCCTGCAAGCCCGACTTGACGACCCGCTTAAACAATGGAAACTGCAAGGCTCGGATTTTTCAGACCGCCAGCTTTGGCCTGACTACCTGGAAGCCTACCAAGAAGCCATGGCTGCCACCAGCAGCAGCAACGCGCCCTGGTACGTGGTCCCGGCTGACTCCAAACGCTACCGCGATTTGTTTTTGGCTGAGTTGCTGGCCCACACGCTTGAAAAAATGGATTTGGCTTTCCCGCCCAAGTCGTTTGATTTGTCGTCGGTTCAGCTCGATTGATCGGCCAAGCCCTGCAGGAACTGCAAAATAGCGTCGTCCGCCGCCACGCTGGCGGCCAAGGTGTGGGCTTGCTGCAGATCACGCTTGCCACCTAGCTGGGTTTGCACCTCCGCCGCCTGCTGACGCCAACGTTGGCTGCGCTGCCCGGGCAGCAAGAAGCCCAATGCATCCAAGCCGTAGCGCAGCCGTTTAGCCAAGATGCGGACGCGGTGCTGCTGGTCCGGGTTGGTGCTGTCCCGACCGCTTTTCAAGGACTTCTTAAAACGTGTGCGCCAGTCGGCCAAGCGTTGCCGCGCCCAGCGCTGCAACGGAAATTTTTGAACGTCCACACTGGGCGATACCTCTGACACGCCATCGACCCATGCCGTGAGCGCCAACAAAGTGGCAACGATGGTGGCTTGTTGAAGTTCGCTGCGCACCAAGCTGCGTTGCTCTTCGGCTAAGCGTTGCAAGGCTTGGCTCATCTGCCACCAATCCCGACGCCGGCGGGCCAGCGCTGCACGGGTCTGAAGGCCGCCGTCCATGTAAGTGCTGCGGCACTGCGGCAGCATCTCGGTGAGGGCCACGTCCAGATCGCGCAGTGCACCCAAGCCTTTTAGCAGCGGCTGCAAAGGGGTCAGTGAGGGCATCGATTTGAGCTTCAGCGCGGGTTCGAACAGCCGCAGATGACTTTTAAAACGCCGCCACGCCACCCGCGCTTGGTGCACCACCTCAGGATCATCTGAGCCGCGCAGCGTCGTCAGATGGCTGGTGAACTGAGTCAGTGTCTCGCCAAGCACAAGGGCGGCGGCCGCCTGCACCGTGTTCGCTTTTGAACGCGTTGGTGGCCCGACGGTCAGCGGGACTGCGGGTGTATGTCGATCAAACATGATGGCGAATTTGCACCTTTGGGCTCAGGCTGTCCAGCGGTCTTTTTCCGAAGTTGCCAAGGTCAAACCCCCAAATGTCCCAGCGGCAGCGCCCCACCGGCCTTCACTTCGCCCAGCGAAAAGCTGGTGTGCAGGTCTTTGACGTTGGGCAGGTTGATGATGCTTTGCAGCGCGAATTTGCTGAACGCTTCTAAGTCGCGCGCGACCACCTGCAGCTCAAAAGTGCCGGTGCCACTGATGTAGTGACACGAAACGATCTCGGGCAGCTTACGGATGGCGTCTTCCAGCTCACGGGTGGCTTCACCGGTGTTGCGTTCGGCGTCGATGCGCACAAAGGCCAGCACGCCCAGACCGATTTTTTGGCGGTTGATTTCAGCGCGGTAACCGGTGATGAAGCCAGACTCTTCAAGTGCCCGCACGCGGCGCCAACAGGGCGCCGCGGACAGCCCGATGCGCGAGGCCAGCTCGGCATTGGTCAGCCGAGCGTCGATCTGCAACTCTTTCAGAATGGCCACGTCAAATTTATCAAGTGTCTGCATAAATGGTATTTTTAAGAAAGAATCTTGCGCAGGATAGCCTAAATAGGGCACAAAACGCAAAGACTTATCCAGGTCTGCCGCCTACACTTTGACGGTATAAAAATTTGAAAATCTGGAGATCCAGCCATGAACGCACCTTTGCCTGAGCACATCCGCAAGTCACTTGAAACGGTCACCCTCGACGACAAGTACTCGCTGGAC
>CANCCE010000186.1 GCA_947374505.1 Comamonadaceae bacterium
GCGGCGGCTTCAATCACCGAATTGGGATGGCTGGTGCGTTCGAAAAAGGAACGGACATCGCCGCGTCGCCTCAGGCCTTTTGCCGAGATTCTCTCAATGGCGGTGTCTCTGGGGGTGACTTCATGGTGTCCATTTTCATTTCGAATCTCTGGCATCGACATGAAGGCGGTTCTTTCTCAAGAATTGGAGATGAATGGGCTTGATTGAGCGCCACAGAAAGCCCAATGAATTTGAGTTTGAGGGGTTGCAGTGTGGATATTTGTCGGGCTGGTTCAGTGTTCCCTGTAGGACGAAAGCAAGTGCTGACAGATGCTTCACGCCATAAGTTCACTACACTTGAGCTCTTTTTTGCTGCCGGACCGGCTCAGTACCGACCCTCCCTTTATTCATGCGCCCAGACATTCCGGCCACGCCCGATGATTCCCCTGTTGACATCGTTTATCTTTGGGTCGACGGACAAGACTTGGGCTGGCGCGCCAAACGCCGTCATGCCATGCGGCAACTCAGCAACGACGGCAACGAAGCTATCGCTAAGTTTGGCAACGTGGAGGGGCGCTTTCGTGACAACGATGAACTCCTTTACAGCTTGCGAGCACTCGAGAAGTTCTTTCCGGATCACGGGCACATCTACCTCGTCACCGATGGACAGACACCGGACTGGCTGAAAGCGTCGGATCGGATGACGCTGGTGGATCATCGGGAGCTGATTCCTGCGGCCTCATTGCCGACCTTTGATTCCAGCAATATCGAGTCGTACATACACCGCATTCCCGGTCTCTCCGAGCGTTATTTCTATTTCAACGACGATGTTTTTTTTGGCGCTCCTGTGAACCTTGATGATTGGTTTTGGCCTGGTGGTTTTTATGTGACTTGGTCAGACGATCCGGAAGTCTCCGATGAGGTCTTGCAAACCGATGCGACGGCACCTGAGAACGCCTGCCGTCTTTCGAATCATTGGTTGGCCAACAAAGCCGCAGCTCAGTTGGGGTCCTTGCCTGCGACTATCGGAAAGCCGTTGCGGGTGATGGATCCTTATTACAAAAATACGTTTCGGACCTTTGCGCATTCGCCGCGCCCGATGCTCAAATCGCTGCTGTGGGAGCTTGAAGAAGAAGCCGCAGAGCTCTTTCATGGCGTCCGGTCGACCGTCTTCCGGATCTGGGATAAACCGACCCTCGTCTCTGACTTTGTCCTGCGCTGGGCACTGGCGCATGGCTTGGCTCGCGTCAAAAATTACCGGCACCGCTATGTGTCCACCGGCGATAGCGAACAGGCCTTGGAACTTAAGGTGCTGGCTGATCAGTTTGGCAGGCTTGATTTTTTCTGCATCAACGACACCACTGATGATGCGCATGCTGAAGACCCGCGTTTGGAAAATGTGAAAGCGTCCTTGCGTTCGATGCTTTTTAAACCGTCGGAATTTGAACGGATTCGAATCCCTGATGCCCTAGTTGCCGCCTGTCCAGCGGCCCTTGCTTGAACGCAAGGCCAGACCAATTTCTTGCGTGCTCCGGGTCAGCAATGTCGAGAGTGTTTTGATCCGTGCCGGCGTCATGCGTTCGTTGATGGCTGCGACACTGAATGATGCGATGGGTCGCCCGGTGGCGTCGTTGAAATGCCGGCCTATGGCGCTGACGCCAGCGTTCACCCGGTTCCTGATCAAGGTGTAGCCTTTGCGGTGAGCCTCTTCAATGGATGCGGTTAGAAAGTCCCGCGACATGCCCCAGTCTGAATCGAGTTGCGGTTGGAGGGTGTCCAGAGCGACTTCTCGCTCCGTCGCCGGCAGGGCCGCTAACAGCGCCATGCCGCCAGCGCCCACACCGAGCGGTCGTCGACTGCCGACTTGAAGCGTGATCACGCGGATCGGTGTCGGTCCTTCTTGCAGGTCGATGCAGACGGCTTCAGGTCCGCTGCGCAGCACCAGATAAGCCGTGTCGCCGGCGTCCAGTGCCAAGCGTTGAAGTATCGGTCGGCACAGGCCGCGGATGTCGAACTGTTGCGCTGCCGACAGCCCCAGTTCGAAGGCCAAGGAACCCAGCGCGTAACGGCGTTCGTTGTCAAGCTGCGTGACCATGCCTTCAGAGATGAGTTGATGCAGGAGGCGGTGGGTGGTTGGGTGCGGCAGCTCGACATGTCTGGCGATGTCTGTGAGGGCGCCGCCGCGCGACCCTTTGGTGGCCAGAAAACGCAGAATGGTGAAAGCCCGATGCAACAGGCCCGAACGTTCAACAGATGATTGAGAGTGCATGGACCAGTGGGGCTCGACTTTTGGGCTATGTGATTGCAGTAATTGTATGTCCGCTGAATGGACATGCTGGCCCTGTCGACCGCGGGCACGCCAAAATCACCAGCCATAAGATGAACACCTTCAACGGAGACATTCAGATGATTCGACGCGCCCTGATTTCAATCGCTACGGCTTTACCGGTTTTCTCATTCGCGGCCTTTCCAGACAAACCAATCACCTTGATTCAGGGCTTTGCCGCAGGTGGTAATGCGGATGTGATTGCACGTATCGTCGCGGCAGGCATGGCCAAAGAACTCGGGCAGCCGGTCGTCGTGGAGGCCAAACTGGGCGCTGGCGGCAATGTGGCTTCGGGGCTGGTCGCCAAGGCAGCCGCTGATGGCTACACGCTGATCTTGCTCACGGGTGGCCATGCTGTCTCGAGTGCGGTCTATAAAAAGCTGCCGTTTGATCCGGTCGAGGACTTTGATTGGTTGTCGGTGGTGAGCAAATTTCCGTTTGTCATTTCCGTGAGTTCTGTCAGCAAGTTCAACAACTTGCGTGACGTCATCGTGGCCGCCAAAGCGGCACCAGACAGCGTTTCCTACAGCTCTGTTGGCATCGGGTCTACGCAGCATTTGTCGGGCGAATTATTCCAGGCGATGTCAGGTACCAAGCTGATTCACGTGCCCTACAAAGGGGGCGCAGGACCGCTGCAGGATGTGCTGGGGGGACGCGTTGACATGATGTTTGACTCCGTCACCGTGACGCGCTCGCAGGTCGAGGGGGGCAAGCTGCGGGCGCTGGGCGTGACCTCTGTGCAGCCGGTGCCTTTGCTGCCCGGCGTTGCACCGGTGGCTGACAGCGTGCCTGGTTTTGAAGTCACTTCTTGGACCGGTATTGCGGCCCCGAAAGGTCTGCCACCAGCCATAGCGCAGCGTCTTTCCGCGGCGATTGTGGCCGCGCTGGCAGACCCTGAAACCAAGCGCCGACTGGAAGCTACCGGCGGTGCGGTCACGCCTTCAGCGTCGGGTGCCGAGATGAAAAGCTATGTGGCCAATCAGGTCATCAAATGGAAGAAGGTCGTGATTGACTCGGCTATCCCTCAGCAATAATCGGACTCATTGAAAGGCTTTCATGCTCTGCAAAAAACTTCACCATGCCGCTTTCCGTTGCAAAGATGCGCAAGAGACCGTGACTTTTTATACCCAGGTTCTGGGGCTCAAGTTTTCCCATGCGATGGGCGAAGATCACGTGCCGTCGACGGGCAAATACAGCCCCCACATTCATATTTTTCTGGAGATGGAAGACGGCAGTTCGATCGCTTTTTTTGAATGCCCGAACGATCCCGGCAACATGAAAGATTTGACGTCACCCGACTGGATTCAGCACTTCGCTTTTGAAGTGGACAGTGTGGAGACGGTGTTGAAGGCGAAGGCCGATTTGATCGCCAAAGGCGTCAAAGTGGTTGGCCCGACCAACCATGACGATTTCATCACATCGATCTATTTCTTTGACCCGTCAGGGCACCGGTTGGAGTTGACCACGCGGACTTGCGCGCCGGCGCGCTATCGAATTTTTGAATCCGAAGCCCAAGGTGTCTTGGACCTCTGGAATCAAACCCACGACTGGTCTCAGCGTGAAAAACTCTACGGCGCACAGTCCGGCTACGCGCGCAGCGCTGACAAGGTTTAGGCTAGCGCCCTTGACATTCAGATCCGATTCAGAGCGACTTCCAGGTCGGTTCGAAAAACGGCGCTGGCACCATGATCTTCGAGGTCTGGTTTTGCAACAGCGGCAACATCTTGACGACATAAGCTTGCCAATTTGCGTCTTTGCCTAAGTCTGCCCGACGCCGGGTACGGTCTGCCAGATCTTCATAAGCCCACATGTGGACGATCTGGTTCAGCTCGCCGATGTCGGTGTAGTAATAGCCGACCATGCGGCCCAGTATTCGCAGTTGAATCTGCAAGCCTTCTTTTTCAAACAGGCTCAGATAGTCCCGCCATTTGCCTGGATGGGTGGTGTACGTGCGTTGTTCAACAAGCATGGTTTTCAGACTTTCTCAAAGTTTTCAAGGATTGGGTGGTGGACTGGACGCTTTCAAAGCTGCTGTCCACCGTCAATGATGATACGTGTGCCCGTGGCCGTGCGCAGGTGCGTGACGCAGGCGAGCACTGCGAGCGCCACATCCTTGGGTGTGACAGCCCTGCCAAGAGGTGTTGCGGCGCTCTTTTTTTGGACATCTTCGGCTGTGCGTCCAGGCACAAAGCCCGTATCGACTGACGCTGGCGAGACGCATAGAAAACGTACTTTGGGTCCAAACACGCGGGCCAGCGACAGGGTCATGGTGTCTAGCGCGGCCTTGGCCGCGCAGTAAGCGATGTTGCTGCCCGAGCCGGTGAATGCTGAAATAGAAGAGACAGAAACGACAGTCGCATTTCCTGTTTTTTGCATCAAAGGGATCAGGGCTCGAGTGATTGAAAAAGTGCCGCCCGCATTGGTCAGCAAAATTTCGTTGAACAAGGCGCTGTCCAGCGTCGCCAGATCATTGTGTGGAATGCGGCTGGTGTAGCCTGCTGAATTCACCAGGATGTCGACCGCTCCAACCAGGCTTTCGAGTTGGCTGGCCACTGCGGTGTGAACCGCGGCGTCTCCAAGCGGAAGGTAGACGGCCAGATGGCCTGTGCCCGGCAAAGTTGCGCGCAAAGCCTCCGCCCGATCCGCGCCTTGGTTGAAACCGATGACGACCCGGGCACCTTCTGCAGCGAGAAGTTGGACGACAGCGGCTCCGATGCCGCTGCTACCACCGGTGACGACTGCGGTTTTGCCCTGAAGGGGGCGCGTGGAAAGGTCTGAGTGCATGGTCAATCTCTGTGTCAGGTACAGCCGTAAGAGGCAGCTGTTTGCAGATGATTATTGGTCAGTACCCACTGGTAAGCAGGTACTTTTTCCGTTCAGTGAACATGCACTTCAGTCCTTTGAACACGTCTCTGTTGTCGTCTTACATGGCTGGCCACGGTTTTCTTGGCGAGATCAGCGTAGTTTTGACACCTGAGGACTTCTTGGCCAGAAGACGCGTACCGGTATAAAACGATGGAGATTCAGAAAAAGTTCAGTCCGTTTGAAGAAACCAGGGCCCTGCGGCGACCCCCCGCGTTGTGCATGTTCTAGAATTCTTTTTGTCATTCACCATTTATTGAGAGCACCCTATGAAAAACACAAGCCGCCGAGTATTCATGATGCAAGTTGCCGTTGCCTCTACTGCTGTGATCGCATCACAAGCCATGGCCCAGGCTATGGTGGACGCCAAAGACCCACAGGCAGTGGCTCTGGGTTATGT
>CANCCE010000187.1 GCA_947374505.1 Comamonadaceae bacterium
GCGATCGTGAATGGCAGGCTATGGTCTGCTGATTCTCGGTTAGCGGGTGCCCAAGAATGAGCGTCTCCGGCCATCATCAGGAAGGCTGCGTCATGCACTTCAACATGGATCTCCGAGATGGAATCTAGAGAAACGCTTCCCCTGAGAGCGATCGCGGCGTCAATCGCCGACTGACCGTGGTAACAGGCGGGATGCAGTTTGAGATGGGTGCCGGCGATCAGCGGCATCACTGATGTCCCGACTTCCCAGTCGAACGAACCGATGAGTTCGAAGAAACCGCCCTTCCCTTCAACCACACCGCTCGGCCCGGTGAAGCCACGACTCGCCAGCAGGGCCGCGAAAACGCCGTTGCGAGCACCATTAGGACCCGCGCACCCTTTCCACTCAGAGAGCGTGCCGCGGCGTACGTTGTAGAGATGGAGGTTGGGCGCCAGGGACAGCGAGAGGGCTTGGCCGAGCTGATCAACATCCAGTCCCAGCAGGCGGCCCACGCCAACTGCAGTACCGACAGCGGTGCTGGTCGCATGATCAATTGCATGCCCCTTCAACTCAACCGAGTTGCACAGGCCACAGTAGATTTCGTAGGCAACAACGATGGCGGTCACAAGGCTCTGCCCGCCAAGCTCGAACGCTTCGGCGGTCGCAATCAGGGCTGCGATCATGTCCGACGGATGCCCCGCACACTTGCCAAAATGGGTGTCGCTGTGGTCGAGATAGCGCACCATCGTACCGTTGGCGAAAGCCGCCATCTCGATGGAGGTGCGCTGGCCGCTGCCCCAAATACGGGCCGAAGGCTGGCCGGAATAAAGCGCGGCAAACTCAAGCGTCCGCTGGCAGAACGGTTCCGGGTAGGCGGCCGCCGCGCATGCGATGCTGTCGATGATCCTGCGCCGTGTTTCGTGGACCGCCACCGCAGGCAAGCCGTTGAAGTCGACGTCGATGGCATAACGCGCGAGCCGCCGTGTCGTAGCGTCTAAGTGGCCGCTCATGTCACTTGGGCAAGAGCATGTCGACGATCACGCGCACCAACTCAACGTAACTGCGCAGGATCACGTAGAGGAATGCACTGGCAGCGATGCAAATCGGCACAGCCCAGGAGGATCCGTTGACAAGCCAGATCACAGGGCCTAAAAGCAACACCCCAATACCGATAGCGGCGGCCAGCAGGTTGCCGTGCTTGACCAGAAAATGTAGCGTTCGGTAAGTGTGATTTGGATCTTCCATCAATTCATCCTCAACGCCGGTCGCAGGAACTGAAGGTCACTATGGCCGGCTTTCCACACAGTGCAGTCCATCTTTTCGAGGGACTCAATCGAGGCGCAGGTTCAGGCGCTTCACGAGGTCACTCCATTTGCTGTGTTCGCGGGCAAGAAATTCCGCAAACTGTTCGGAGCTTCCCCCTTCAATACTGATGCCTTCACCAGCGACACGGACTGCGTACTCTGAACTTCGAAGAACCTTGTTGACATCCCGATTGATGGCGAGCACGACGGCCTCCGGCGTTCCGTCCGGTACCAGCAAACCGTAGGCGAGCGAGGACTCGAAGCCAGGAAGGGTCTCGCTGACCGTGGCAACGCCAGGTAGCAAAGGTTGGCGACTCAGCCCCGACAAGGCAATGCCACGCACCCGGCCACCCTTGATCTGGGCGACGGCCGAAGGGACGCTGTCAAAGAATAGCTGGATCTCGTTGGTCAGCAGCGCGGTGTTCGTTTGCGAGTTTCCCCGGTATGGAATCAGCGTCAGGTCAATTCGTGCCTGCTGCTTGAGCAACTCACCGGTGAGGTGCTGAGTGGTTCCGATGCCACCGGAACCGTAATTGATGGAACCTGGCTTGTCCTTCGCCGCCTTGACCAGGTCGGCAACGGATCGAAACGGACTGGCCGATGGAACAAGTAGAACCAGCGGCGTATCAATCAGTTTGATGACAGGCGCGAAGTCCTTCGCCTGGTACGGAAGCTTCTTGTAGATCAGCGGATTGATGGCGATCATCGGGTGCGTGGCAAACAGGATCGTGTGTCCATCAGCCTTCGCACGAGCCACGTTCGCGGCCGCGACGGCTCCGCCGGCCCCGGCCACGTTGTCCACCAGGATCGGCTGCGTCCACACCTGACGAAGCCGGTCTGCGAGCATTCGGGCCTGCATGTCCGAACCACCCCCCGGAGGAAACGGTACGACTAAGCGAACCGGACGCGTCGGAAAATCAACCGTATCTGCTTGCGCAGCGGCGCAAGTCATGGCCAAAGCGGCTAACAGTGCCGTCAGGGCGGTACAAATCGTATGGCCTGAAAACTTCATGTGCATCTCCCAATATCTCCAGTTACGACTGCGGCCCGGCATCTCTCAAGCGAGTGCCAGACTCGGCCACCCGAGCCAGCAGTGGACTTGGTTCCCAGCGTTTTCCGTATCTTTCGTGCCATTCAGTCACCTGCCGGTGAATCGGCGCAGCACCAATGGTGTCAGCCCAGTACATCAAACCACCGCGGTGGCGCGGAAAACCGAATCCGTACAGCCACATCACATCGATATCACTCGCACGGTAGGCCCTCCCCTCATCAAGAATGCGGCAGGCTTCATTCACTGAAGCGAACAGGAGTCGATGCAGAATCTCCTCATCCGAAAAAGTGCGCTGCGCGATCCCGAACTCCCGGGCGACTGAAGCTATCACCTCTTTGACAAGATCGTCCGGATGGGGCGTGCGATCACCGTCTTTGTACCGGTACCACCCGGCCCCTGTCTTCTGCCCCTTGCGTCCCATCTCGACAAGCCGGTCAGGAACGTGCAACTTCCGGTAGGAGGGATCGGCAGCGGCCCGCCGCTGACGGCCCTCATAACTGACATCGAGGCCGGACATGTCATTGACCGCGAAAAATCCCATGGGATAACCGAAAGCGACCAGGATCCTGTCTACCTGCTCGGGCATTGCCCCCTCTTCGAGCATCAGCATCATCTCAGTCATCAGAGATGTGCGGCTGCGGTTTGCAACAAAGCCGTCACAGGAGCCAGCAACAGCACCTATCTTGCCAAGGTCACGCGCCATCTTCATCGTCCGGGCGATCGTCGCAGGCGCCGTCTGAGTTCCCCGAACGACCTCGCAGAGTTTCATCACGTTGGCAGGTGCAAAAAAATGCGCGCCGGCAACATCAGCCGGTCGCTTGGTGGCCTGCGCCATGATGTCGATATCGATGGCCGATGAATTCGAGAGCAGCAACGCGCCGGGCTTCATCACGTCATCTAGCTTGCGAAATATCGCCTGCTTCAAGTCAACGCGCTCGAAGACCGCCTCGATCACTGCATCGCAATCCGAGATGTCAGCGTAGTCAACGACGCCCTGTATCTTGGCCAAACGCGCATCCATCTCGGACTGGCTGATGCTTCCACGTTTGACACTGACAGCGTAGTTGTCACGAATGCGCTTCATTCCTTTGTCTAGGGCCTCGTGAGTGACGTCGAGGAGCTTCACGGGGGTACCAACATCGGCGAATGCCATGGCGATACCACTGCCCATGGTGCCCGCACCAATCACAGCCGCAGAAGACACTGGCTCGGGCTTGGGCACGTTTGAGGCACCGGGAATCTTGGCAGCCTCGCGCTCAGCAAAGAATGCGTAGCGCAAAGCTTTGGCTTCTTCGGAATTTTCAAGCTCGGCAAACAACGTCTGCTCTAGCGCAAGCCCCTCTTCGAACGAACCCTTGACGGCCGCCTCGATCAATGCAATGGCGTGCATCGGCGCCTTCTGGTGACGGGATTTTCGAGTGTGAAATTTTCGCGCATCGTCAAACGCAAGTGCCTGATCACCGGCCTGCTCGATCTTTTCACTCAAGAGGTGAGCACGAGGCAGTGGTTTGACGATGGCCACTCGCGCAGCGAACCGCACGGACGCGGCAAGGAAATCCGGCTCATCGACGATCTCGTCGATGATGCCGATGCGCTGCGCTTCGTACGCGCCAACATGCCGACCCGTTGTAATGATGTCGAGCGCCGCTTCAGGTCCGACCAGGTGAGTCAACCTCTGGGTACCGCCACCTCCGGGCACGATACCGAGTAAAACTTCGGGCAGCCCCACCTTGGCCTCAGGCGTCGAAATTCGGTAATGACAGGCCAGCGCATGCTCCAAGCCGCCCCCAAGCGCATACCCGCAAATCGCAGCCACAACGGGCTTGGCACTCGCATCGATCGCCGCGGCACTGGTACGGGTGGACACCGGACGTACGCCGCCAAACTGCCGTATATCAGCGCCCGCCATGAAATTTCGGCCTTCACCGATCAGGACGAAAGCTTCAACAGCTGAATCCGCGTTGCCCTGTGCCAAAGCATCGATGATGCCCTCACGTACTCCCGGGCCTAACGCATTAACAGGTGGGTTGTCGATAGAAATCACCGCCACATTGCCGGTGACGCGATACTTCACAACTTGCTTTTCGCTCATGATCGTTTCTTCCATCTTCAACTTCAAAAGATGTTAGCACGGTTCTACCAGTGGGCATCTATTTCACTGAGTGAAACCTTTACAGCTTGTTGTATCGAGCGAAAAAAGTCACTTTAGCGTTGACCTGCAGACCATCACTTACCGTAGTGAAAAACGGCTTCACGTTTTCGCGCGTCGTGTGACTGGCCGATCAGTCCTCTGCCTTGATGTTGGTCGCCTTGATGAGCTCGCCCCAACGCTTGTAATCTTGGGCCAGAAAACTGCTCATCTCAGCAGTGCTGGATGTGATCGGGTCAGCGCCATTGGCAATGAAGCGCTCGCGAACCTCAGGTACCCTCATCAGCTTGGTGACTTCACTGTTCAGCCTTTCGGCGATGTCCTTCGGGATCCCTGCGGGGCCGACGAGGCCATACCAACCCGATCCCGCCCCCAACTCCGGAAAACCGGCTTCGCCGAATGTGGGAACTTCGGGCAAAAGGGATGAGCGTTTAGCGCCGGTCACAGCATGAGCACGCAGCTTACCGCTCTTGATAAAGGGAAGTGCGGCGACAACCGTCGGCATTGACATGTCGACATGACCGGCCATCAGGTCAGTCAATGCGGGGCCAGAACCTTTGTAGGCGACATTTTCGAATTTGACCTTCGCCGCACGCTGGAGCAGCTCGCCAGCCAGGTGTCCCGGTGCAGCCTGACCGGTGGTGGCCTGGGTCATCGGATTGCTCCTGGACCTGGCCAGTGCAAGCAGCTCCCGAAGATCCTTCGCCTGAACGGCAGGACTTGTCACCAGCACATTGGCAACGTTGGCGATCATGGAAATGGCAGTGAAGTTCTTGATGGGGTCGAGCTTGTTGCGGGTATACAAATATGGGTTAGTCGTCAATCCCATCGATGTGAGCAGGAGCGTGTAGCCGTCAGGGGGCGTGGCTGTCGCAATTCCTGCAGCCAGCAGGCCATTAGCGCCCGGACGATTTTCAACCACCACGGGCTGCCCCAGGGCGTCTGTGAGCTTCTGCCCCACCAAGCGGGCAATGAAGTCAGTGGATCCGCCAGGCGGGAAGCCGAGCAGCATCGTGATGGACTTTTGCGGGTA
>CANCCE010000188.1 GCA_947374505.1 Comamonadaceae bacterium
GATCGGCTCGCTGCTCGGACGCACGCCGACTGGCCCAGCGCCGGCATCAGCGACCACGCTGCGTTGACCTGCGTGCTGTCAGGCGGCGACGACTACGAGCTGCTCTTCACCGCGCCGCCCAGCGCTGCTGCGGCGCTGCAAGTCGCCGCACGGCAAAGCGCTACACCGATCCATTGCATTGGCCGCATCAACGCAGCACCCGGCTTGCAGCTGCTCAGCGCGAACGGCTGCGAATTACCCAACCACTTCACCTCGTTTGACCACTTCTCATGACACCCTTGATCGCCACGCCATGATCCCTTCTGCAGACGCAGCCGCTATCTTGCGACCGACAGCGCGCTTCATGCTGTCGCACCCGGCACACTTCATCGCGCTCGGTTTTGGCTCGGGGCTGAGCCCACGGGCACCCGGCACTGCCGGCACGTTATGGGCTTGGTTGGCTTTTCTGGTGATGCAGCATTGGTTAACAACCACGCAACTAGGTTGGGTCATTGCGGCCTCATTGCTGGTCGGTTGGTGGGCCTGCACCGTCACTGCGCAACACATGAAAATCGCTGATTCTGGCCACATCGTGTGGGACGAAATTGCGGCTTTTTGGATCATCTTGTGGCTGCTGTTGCCCGCAACCTTTCTGGCGCAAATCGTCGCCTTTGCGCTGTTCCGCGCCCTTGACGCCCTGAAGCCCGGCCCGATGGCTTGGGCTGACAAGCACTTCAAAGGCTTCGGCCCGCGCGGCGGCTTCGGCATCATGTTCGACGATGTACTGGCCGCCTTTTGTACCTTGCTGGTCTTGTCTTTTTGGAAGCAATGGTGGTGAATCAAGTCATGCCAACACGCCACACCCTGACCCAGCAAGTCGCTGACTTGTTACAACAGAAGAAGCTGATGCTGGCCACCGCCGAAAGCTGCACCGGCGGCCTGATTGCAGCCGCCTGCACAGATCTGGCTGGCTCTAGTACTTGGTTTGAGCGTGGCTTTGTGAGCTATTCGAACGCTGCCAAGACCGAGTTGCTCGGCGTCCCAGCCGACTTGATTGAGTCCCACGGCGCGGTCAGCGAGCCGGTCGCCCGCGCCATGGTCGAAGGTGCGCTGCGGCACTCGCGCGCGCAAGTCGCTGTAGCCGTCACCGGTGTGGCCGGGCCGGGTGGCGGCAGTCCGGGCAAACCGGTTGGGACGGTCTGGTTTGGCTGGGCCACCCCGGATGGCGTGATCACCGACAAGCGGCGCTTTGACGGCGATCGCCAACACGTGCGTGAAGCCACCGTGCAACACGCGCTGCTACGCTTGAAACAGCTCTTGGCCTGACGCCCAACCTCTCCGCGCGGGCTCCGTACCTGGGTCAATAGATCGTCAAAAAGAACACCTTTCAGGGGCGAACAGCGAAAAAACTCATGTAAGCTTCTTGACAGCTAAAAAACCAGTGGGCGGGAATTCCGCCCCATAACAAGGAGTGGCCCATGCTGATTGGGGTACCTGCTGAAATCATGACAGGCGAGACACGTGTCGCCGTCACGCCGGAAACGGCCAAAAAACTCAAAGCCCAAGGCCATACCGTTCGCATTCAATCGGGTGCCGGCGTTGCCGCCAGCGTGCCCGATGCCGCTTACGAAGCCGTCGGCGCCGAGATCACCGATGCCGCCGGCGCTTACGCCTGCGACATCGTGCTCAAAGTCCGCTGCCCGGTGGACAGCGAGATGCCATTGGCGCGTTCTGGCGGTGTCATCACCGGCATGCTGAACCCCTTTGATGCGACCGGCCTGCAACGCCTGGCCACAGCCGGCCTGACGTCTTTTGCGCTTGAAGCCGCACCCCGCACCAGCCGCGCGCAAAGCATGGACGTGTTGTCTTCGCAAGCCAACATCGCCGGCTACAAGGCGGTCATCATGGCGGCCGACCGCTACCAGCGCTTTTTCCCCATGCTCATGACGGCGGCCGGCACGGTCAAAGCCGCCCGCGTGGTGATTCTGGGCGTCGGCGTCGCCGGTCTGCAAGCGATTGCCACGGCCAAACGGCTCGGCGCGGTCATTGAAGCCAGTGACGTTCGGCCCAGCGTGAAAGAACAAGTCGAGTCTCTCGGCGGCAAGTTCATCGACGTGGCTTACGAAACCGACGAAGAGCGTGAAGCCGCTGTCGGCGTCGGTGGCTACGCCAAGCCCATGCCACCAAGCTGGCTGGCGCGGCAAAAAGTAGAAGTCGCCAAGCGCGTCGCACAGGCGGACATCGTCATCACCACCGCTTTGATTCCGGGCCGCGCTGCACCGGTGCTGGTCACCGAAGAGATGGTCAAGTCCATGAAGCCGGGCAGCGTGATCGTTGACTTGGCCGCACCGCAAGGCGGCAACTGCCCGCTGACCGAGCCCGGCCAGATCGTCGTCAAGCATGGCGTGACTTTGATTGGTGAGACCAACGTGCCGGCCTTGGTGGCGGCAGATGCCAGCGCGCTCTACGCCCGCAACCTGCTGGACTTCCTCAAGTTGATCATCAACAAAGACGGGGCGCTGACGATTGACCTCGAAGACGACATTGTTGCCGCCTGCCTGATGACGCGCAACGGCGAAGTCACCAAAAAATAATTTCTGAGGAACAAGACCATGGAATTCGCCTCCCCCGGAATCATTAACCTGATTATTTTTGTGCTGGCTATTTATGTCGGTTACCACGTGGTGTGGACCGTCACGCCAGCTTTGCACACGCCGTTGATGGCGGTCACCAACGCCATCTCGGCGATTGTCATTGTGGGTGCCATGTTGGCCGCCGCCATGACCGTCACACCGCTCGGCAAGACCATGGGCGTGTTGGCCGTGGCGCTGGCCGCCGTCAATGTCTTCGGTGGTTTTTTGGTGACGCGCCGGATGCTGGAAATGTTCAAGAAAAAAGAAAAGAAAGCAGCCGCACCTGCGGCTGACGCGGGAGCCGCCAAATGAGCATGAACCTCGTCACCCTGCTCTATTTGCTGGCATCGGTCTGCTTTATTCAGGCGCTCAAAGGCTTGTCGCACCCGACCACCTCAATCCGCGGCAACGCTTTCGGCATGGCCGGCATGGCCATTGCCGTGCTGACCACTGCGGCGCTCATCGTCGAGCTCTCCAGTGGCGCGGCGCAAGGCATGGTCTATGTGCTGGTCGCGCTGGTGGTCGGCGGCGCTGCAGGCACCCTCATGGCCAAGCGCGTAGAGATGACCAAGATGCCCGAATTGGTCGCCTTCATGCACAGCATGATCGGTCTGGCTGCGGTGTTTATCGCGGTGGCCGCGATGGCCGAACCGGATGCGTTTGCCATCGTCGCCAAAGGCTTGGGTACCGCCAACATTCCCGCCGGTAACCGGCTGGAATTATTCCTGGGTGCGGCGATTGGTGCCGTCACCTTCAGTGGCTCGGTGATTGCCTTTGGCAAGCTCAGTGGCAAGTACAAATTCCGTTTATTCCAGGGCGCACCCGTCACCTTTGCGGGGCAGCACAAGCTGAACCTGGTGCTCGGCCTGGCGACCTTGGGCCTCGGTCTGGTGTTCACCTTCACCGGCAGCTGGAACGCATTTTTCGCCATGCTCGCGTTGGCGTTCGTGATGGGCGTGCTGATCATTATTCCGATTGGCGGCGCCGACATGCCGGTGGTCGTGTCGATGCTGAACAGCTACTCGGGTTGGGCTGCAGCCGGCATCGGTTTTTCGCTGAACAACGCCATGCTGATCGTCGCCGGCTCGCTGGTCGGCTCGTCCGGTGCCATCCTCTCGTACATCATGTGCAAGGCAATGAACCGCTCGTTCTTCAATGTGATTCTGGGCGGCTTCGGCGGTGACGCCGGCACGGCCGTCGTCGGCTCAGCTGAGCAGCGCAGTGTCAAGTCCGGCTCTGCCGATGACGCGGCCTTCATTCTGGGCAATGCTGAATCCGTCATCATCGTGCCCGGCTACGGCTTGGCCGTGGCGCGCGCGCAGCACTCCGTCAAGGAACTCGCGCAAAAACTCACCGACCGCGGCATCAGCGTCAAGTACGCAATTCACCCGGTGGCCGGCCGCATGCCGGGTCACATGAACGTGTTGCTGGCTGAAGCCGAAGTGCCCTACGACCAAGTGCACGAAATGGAAGATATCAACGCCGAGTTCGGCCAAGCGGACGTCGCCATCATTCTGGGCGCCAACGACGTGGTGAACCCGGCGGCTCACGTCAAAGGCAGCGCGATTTACGGCATGCCGATTCTGGAAGCCTACAAGGCCAAAACCGTGATCGTCAACAAGCGCTCGATGGCAGCCGGTTACGCGGGCCTCGACAACGAGCTCTTTTACATGGACAAGACCATGATGGTTTTTGGTGATGCCAAGAAGATCATTGAAGACATGGGCAAAGCGATCGAATAAGAAAACGGACGGCACTACCGTCCGTTTTAAAGACCAGCAGAAAGCCCCGAAGAGGGCGTGCCCCGGGCAACCGCAGCACTGCACATTGCGTATGAATGGAGGAGAACACAAATGACCGTATCCAACACAGAGCGCCCCTGGCTCACCGCTTACCCCGAAGGCGTCCCCGCCGACATCGACGAAACGCAGTACGCCTCCTTGGTCGCGCTGATGGAAGAGAGCTTTGCCAAGTACGCCCACCGCGTGGCTTACAGCTTCATGGGCAAGGATGTCACGTTTGGACAGACCGACAAGCTGTCGACAGCCTTGGCGGCTTACCTGCAAGGCTTAGGCCTGACCAAGGGCGATCGAATCGCCATCATGATGCCCAACTGCCCGCAATACCCGGTGACGGTGGCGGCCATCTTGCGCGCTGGCTACGTGGTGGTTAATGTCAACCCGCTGTACACACCGCGGGAACTGGAATACCAGCTCAAAGACTCAGGTGCCAAGGCCATTGTCATCATCGAGAATTTCGCCAACACGCTCGAAGAATGTATCGCCAACACGCCGATCAAACACGTGGTGTTAGTGGCCATGGGCGACCAGCTCGGTTTTCTAAAGGGCGCGCTCGTCAATCTCGTGGTGAGGCATGTTAAAAAACTGGTGCCGACCTTCAACTTGCCTGCTGCCGTGCGCTTCAACGACGCCATTGCGCAAGGCCTTCGCGTCAAGCTGGTGCCACCCGACCTGAGCCCAGACGACGTTGCCGTGCTGCAGTACACCGGCGGCACTACCGGCGTCTCAAAAGGCGCGGTGCTGCTGCACCGCAACGTCATCGCCAACCTGCTGCAATCCGAAGCTTGGAATGCCCCGGCCATGGCCAGCCTGCCGGCCAGCACACAAGCCGTTTATGTGTGCGCCTTGCCGCTGTATCACATCTTCGCGTTCACAGTGAACATGATGCTGTGCCTGCGCACTGGCGCCAAAAACATCCTGATTCCGAATCCGCGTGACTTGCCGGCGGTCCTCAAAGAGCTCGCCAAGCACCAGGTGCATATTTTTCCGGCCGTCAACACGCTGTTCAATGGGCTCGCCCACCACCCCAACTTCAATTCAGTCGATTGGTCACACCTGAAAGTGTCCCTGGGTGGTGGCATGGC
>CANCCE010000189.1 GCA_947374505.1 Comamonadaceae bacterium
CACCGGGCCAGCTATAAAAAAAGTAAGCCCCAACGATGAGCGCCAGGCCAGCGGCCGGAATCAGGAATTTTTGAAAGTTCATGGTCTTATTTTCGCAGCACCCGCGCAAAGCTCTTTGTGGAGAGTGCGTACGGGGCCCGAACGCGCAGCCATGGATTGCCGTGCTTCGCTCGCAAAGACGAGCGTTTCGTCATTGCAAAGACGAGACTTCCGTCACCGCGAGGCTAGGCCCTGGCAGTCCATGGGGTGCAGCGCTGGCTCACTTGACCATTTCACGGACTTTTTTGCGCAAGGCCTTTTCAAGGCGCTGTTCGACTTTCCAGTCTTGATGAATGGCGCGCGTCACCGAGATCGCGATCAGCAGCAGCACCACTGAAAACGGCAGTGCAAAGACAATGGTAGCGGTCTGCATCGCCTTCAGGCCACCGGCCAGCAGCAAACTGATGGCGATCGCCGCCACCAGCACACCCCACATGACTTTGACGCGATTCGGCGGGTTGGGATTACCACCCGTGCTCATCATGCCCAGCACCAGTGTGGCCGAGTCACCCGAGGTCACAAAGAAGACCATCACCAGCAGCGTCGCCACCACCGACATCACGGCTCCCATGGGCAGCGCGCTGAACAGCGCAAACATCGCGGTCGACACATCAGCCTTCACAGCAGCGGCGACCGGAACGGCCTGGAAAATTTCCATGTACAGGGCGGCACCACCGAAAATCGAGAACCACACGCAACCCACCAGCGTGGGTGCCAGCACGGTGCCGACGATGAACTGGCGAATGGTCCGCCCGCGCGACACACGCGCAATGAACAAACCGACAAACGGCGACCATGACACCCACCAAGCCCAATAAAAAATGGTCCAGTCGCCCACCCAAGAGTTCTCACGGAACGGCGTCATGCGCAAGCTCATGCTGACAAACTGACTCAGGTACGCGCCCAGCGTGCTGGTGAAGGTGTCAATGATGGCGATGGTCGGGCCGAGCAACAACACGGCCAGTGCCAACAATGCCGCCAGAATCAGGTTGCCAGTCGACAGCCATTTGATGCCGCGCTCCACGCCGCTCACGGCCGACGTCAGAAACAACAAAGTGGTCACCACGATGATGCCGACCTGAGCGCTAGCCCCCACCGGGAGACCGAAGACCGCGAACAAGCCGCTGTTGATCTGCTGCGCGCCCATGCCCAGCGATGTGGCAACGCCAAAAGCCGTGGCGACCACGGCCATCACATTGAAAGCAGGCGACAGGCGCTGCACGAGGGTCCAAGGCAAGGCATCTGTCACCGAACTGACCAGCGGCGAGGCCTTGCGGCGAAACTGGAAAAAGGCAATCGCCAAGCCGACAACGCCGTAGATCGCCCAAGGATGCAGACCCCAGTGAAAAAAGGCGTAACGCATGGCGATATTGGCGGCTTCGGGCGTGCCCGGAACCACGCCCGGCGGTGAACTCACATAATGCGAGACCGGTTCGGCCACCCCCCAAAACACTAGGCCAATGCCCATGCCGGCGGCAAACAACATGGAAAACCAGGCACCCACCGAGAACTCGGGTTCATCGTCTTCGTCACCCAGCTTGAGGTCGCCATAGCGACTGACCGCGAGAAAGACGGCCAACACCACCAAGCCCAACACCAACCACAGGTAAAACCAACCAAAGTTGTGGGTGATGCTGCCTAGCAGATCGCCGAAAACACGGTCCAGACTGGCCGGAGAGAATAGTCCCCACAGCACCACGGCGACGATCAGGCCCGCCGAAAAAATAAGTTGCATACGAAAGTCCTCTTTGGCGAGGAGTATCGCGTTACTCGAGATTGCGCACCAAACTGAGGGCTTCTTCGATGCGCTCAACCGCGTGGATTGTCAAGCCTTCGAACGACTTGTCACTCTTTTTCGGCGCATTCGCCTTAGGCACAATGGCTACGCTGAAGCCGAGTTTGGCGGCTTCTTTCAGCCGCTCCTGGCCGCGCGGTGCGGGACGCACTTCACCCGCCAGCCCGACCTCGCCAAAGGCGATGAAGCCTTTGGGCAACGCTTTGCCGCGCAGGCTAGACGCAATCGCCAGCATGACGGCCAAGTCGGCCGCCGGTTCGCTGATGCGCACCCCGCCCACCGCATTGACGAAGACGTCTTGGTCCATGCAGGCGACGCCGGCGTGGCGGTGCAACACTGCCAACAACATAGCTAAGCGGTCGCGGTCAAGACCGACCGACAAACGCCGCGGGCTCGGCCCCCCGCTGTCAACCAAGGCCTGGATTTCAACCAGCAAGGGGCGCGTGCCTTCGAGCGTGACCATGACGCAGCTGCCGGGTACCGGCTCTGAGTGCTGGCTCAAAAAGATGGCGCTCGGGTTGCTCACGCCCTTCAGGCCTTTTTCAGTCATGGCAAAGACACCGATTTCGTTGACAGCGCCGAAGCGGTTTTTGATGGCGCGCACCAGCCGGAAGCTCGAATGCGTATCGCCTTCAAAGTACAGCACGGTGTCGACCATGTGCTCCAGCACGCGCGGGCCGGCCAGCGCGCCTTCTTTGGTGACATGGCCCACCAACACGATGCAGACGCCGCTGGCTTTGGCCGCGCGCGTCAGGTGGGCGGCGCATTCGCGCACCTGCGCCACCGAACCGGGGGCCGAGGTGAGCTGATCTGAATAGACCGTCTGGATCGAGTCGATGACGGCGATGGTGGGCCGGATGTGGTCGAGCGTGGCGAGGATTTTTTCGAGCTGAATTTCAGCCAGCACCTGCACCTGCGAGCCATCCAGCCCGAGCCGGCGTGAGCGCAAGGCAATCTGCGCACCGCTTTCTTCGCCCGTGACGTAGAGCGTGTGCTGGCCGGCGCGTTGCAGCGAGTCCAGCGCCTGCAACAGCAAGGTGGACTTGCCGATGCCAGGGTCCCCGCCAATCAGCACCACGCCACCTTCAACAATGCCGCCACCGAGCACGCGGTCGAGTTCTTCGTGGCCGGTGGGCGTGCGCGACATGTCGGTGGCGTCGATGTCGGACAGCGTGGTGACTTCGGACGCTTTGGCCAGCGACTGGAACTGGCTGCTGTAGCGGTTTTTGACCGGCGAGTGGCTTTCGGCGATGGATTCGACCAGCGTGTTCCAAGCATTGCAGTGCGGGCATTTGCCCAGCCACTTGGGGCTGGTGCCGCCGCAGTCGTTGCAGGTGTAAATCGTTTTGTCTTTGGCCATGTCGCTAGTGTAGGCAGCCTGAAGCTCACCTTAAAGCCAAGAAGACGCGCTGGCGAAGATGGCGCGCTTGGGCAACAAAGCTTTCAAGACTTAAAAACAAACAGGTTGGCTATACTGTACATATTAGCCAGTCTTTAAGGAGCTTGTCATGATCACCGTTACCTCTGTAGAAGCCCAAAACCGTTTCGGCCAGTTGCTCGACACCGTACAGCGCGAGCCAGTCATCATCACGCGCCATGGACGCACCGCCGCGTTCATGGTGTCGCCGCAAGACATGCAAGACCTGCAGGCGGCGCGCGACAACAAGCGGCAAAGTGCAGTGGCGGCCTTTGAGACCTGGAGCCGACAGGCGGCTGCCAGTGCGCTGCCAGCGGCGGCCGAGCTGACCGATGCAGATGTCGTGCGCATGGTGAAAGAGTCTCGTTGAGCATTTTTCGGCGTCTGGTGTTCGACACCAGTACGCTGGTGAGCGCAGCATTGCGCGTGGGCTCGCTGCCCCATCGTGCGATGACCCATGCGCTGTCAGTCGGTGAGTTGTGTGTCTGCGCGTCCACCTTGGCTGAACTGGACGAGGTGTTGATGCGGGCCAAGTTTGACCGCTACCAGTCAGCCGAGGTGCGCCGTGCATTTGCTGAGTTTGTCCGACTGGACTCCCTGTTTTTCGAAGTGTCCGACACGGATGTGCGCAACGTACAACCACTCTGCCGCGACCCCAAAGACAATCAGTTTCTGGCGTTGCTACAGGTGTGCGATGCCGATGTTTTGATCAGCAGCGATGCCGACCTGCTTGTCTTGCATCCTTGGAACGCCATCCCGATCATGACGCCCGCCGCATTTTTGGGAACTGTAAACACGCATTGACAGGGTCAAACAGAAAAAGGGCGAGCCCATGAGCCTGCATAAAGAAAAACGCTGCTTCAGCAAGCCACGAACACCACCACGCCGTCGGCGGCACGCACGCCTTGGCCTGCAGACAACACAAACAGCGGATTGATTTCAGCGGTGATGAGCCGCTCACCCAAGGCCTCGGCCAACTGCGAAAAGCGCACGATGGCGTCGACCAGTGCATCGACATCGGCCAGCGGCCGGCCTCGGTAACCGTTCAGCAGCGGCCAAGTTTTCAGCGCATGCAGCATGGCACGCGCCTCGGCCGGCTGCAGTCCACCAACTTCCGGTAGCAGGCGCAATACGCTGTCGTCGAGCAGTTCAGCGGTGACGCCGCCCATGCCGAGCAGCAACACCATGCCGAGCGGGTCACGCTGCAGACCGAGCAACATCTCGGTGCCGCCGCTGACCATTTCTTGCACCAACCAGGCGTCGGGCAGCTTGGCGGTGGTATCTTTCATGGCGTCTTGAACCGCGTCTTTCATCAGCGCTAAACGCGCCGCCACGTCTGCAGGCGCAACGTTGACAGCCACCCCACCGACCTCGCTTTTGTGCAGAATGTGGCGCGACAACAGCTTCAACACCACCGGCGCACCGAATGCTTCGGCGGCACGCTGCGCTTCGGCAGGCGTGCGCACCACCGTCTCGCGCACAACGCCGATGCCGGCTTGGGCAAACAGCTGTTTGGCTTCGTGTTCGTCGAGCGGTCCGTCGGCCAAGCCTGCCGCGTACACCGCCAAAGGCGAGCGTTGCGCGCTCGCCGCCAGATGCGGCGTTGCCTTCTGCGTGTCGTGGGTTGATGCGCCTTCCTGCATCAACAGCGCGGTGAAGGCTGCGGTGCAACTTTCAGGGGCGCTGAAAGCCGGCACCCCACGCAAGCCCAACAAGCGCGCCACCTCGGGCGCATGTGGGCTGACATAGGCCAGCAAGGGCTTGGCGCTGCCGGGCAAACTGGCATGAATCGCGTCAGCCATCAGGTCGGGCATGGCCAAGGCCGACGAGCCGACGATGACGACCACCGCGTCATACGTCGGGCTGGCCAACAAGATGCTGATGGCTCCGCGCAGCAGCAGCGGCTGCAAGCCGGCGAGCGTGACATCAATCGGGTTGCGGTCGAGCGCCGCCTGGTCGTTTTGCTGCAAGGCGCGCAAGCGGCTGGCGGTGTCTGCATCGGGCGCCGGGGTTTCAAAACCAGCCAGCCCCAGACTGTCGGCCACCAAGGTGCCGGCGCCGCCGGTGGACGTCAAGATGGCGACCCGCCGGCCCAACAAACGCCGACCGGAGGCGAGTGCCGCCGACATGTCGAGCAAGTCGGCGAAGGTCTGCGCGCGCACCACACCGGCCTGCGCAAACAGCGCGTCATAGACCCGGTCAGCGCCGGCCAGCGCACCGGTGTGCGAGACCGCCGCGGCAGC
>CANCCE010000190.1 GCA_947374505.1 Comamonadaceae bacterium
GCGGCCGAAATCGCCTCAGGCAACGGGTACAGCTTGACGGTGATTTCCGTGATGACGCCCAGCGTGCCCTCGCTACCGACCATCAGGCGCGTCAGGTCGTAACCTGCCGAAGATTTTTTGGCCCGCGTGCCCGTGCGAATCACTTCGCCGCTGGCGGTCACCACTTCCAGTGCGAGCACGTTCTCGCGCATGGTGCCGTAGCGCACGGCGTTGGTGCCGCTGGCGCGTGTGGCGCTCATGCCGCCAAGCGTTGCGTCAGCGCCTGGGTCTATCGGGAAAAATAAACCCGTGCTTTTGACGGCTTCATTGAGCTGCTTGCGGGTCACGCCCGGCTGTACCGTCACCGTCAAGTCTTCGGCATTGATGGACAGTACGCGATTCATGCGGCCCATGTCGATACTGATGCCGCCTTGCACCGCCAGCAAATGGCCTTCCAGCGACGTGCCGACACCAAACGGAATCACCGGCACGTTGTGCTGACTGGCGAGCCGGACAACTTCGGCGACATCGTGGGTACTCTCTGCAAACACCACGGCGGCAGGCGGGGGTGAGGCAAACGACGACTCGTCGCGACCATGCTGTTCTCTTACCACCAGTGCCGTTGAACAGCGCTCAGCAAAGCGCGCTTTGAGCGCCTCAATCAGCTCGGCCGGTGTCTCGCGTTGTTGAATTTCGGGCAGTAAATGGACTGGCAACGGTGCGTTCATCAAGTGTCTCCTGCGTGTTTTTGCAGTTTACGCTGGCGTGGGCAAGATCGAAGTCGTGAATAATCATCTGTTCGGCGCAGTCAGGCAAAGGCCCCGCTGAGATTTGCAACTTTTTGATGGGAACTTCATGGCCAATCGACTCACCCAAATCGCCACGCGCACCGGCGACAACGGCACCACCGGCCTGGGCGACAACAGCCGCGTCTCCAAAGACCACTTACGGGTTCACGCCATGGGCGATGTCGATGAGCTGAATTCCAACATCGGTGTTTTGCTGTGCGAAGACATGGCGGCCGATGTGCGTGCGCTGCTGATTGAAGTGCAACATCAGCTGTTCAATCTCGGCGGCGAACTGTCGATCCCCGGCTTTGAATTGCTCAAACCAGAAGCCGTGATCTCGCTCGACACTGCACTCGAAAAATACAACAGCAACTTGCCGCGGCTGCAGGAATTCATCTTGCCGGCCGGCACGCGTGCCGCCGCGTTGGCTCACGTTTGCCGGACCGTGGCACGCCGCGCTGAACGTGCCGTGGTCGCGCTGGATTTAGCCGAATCGCTCAATGAAACACCGCGCCAATATCTCAACCGACTCAGCGACCTGCTGTTCGTGCTGTCACGCGTGCTCAACCGCAAGAACGGCGGTGACGACGTTTACTGGAAGAGCGAGCGTCTGGCTCAACAAGATTCGGACGTCGCCTAAAACGTGCGTGATCCATTCGATGAATTCATGATGCGGGTCAATTGACATGGGTCTAGCGCTGCTAAGCTACCGCCTATGAAACCTCGCCAGAAGTGGATTTTTACCGCCATTGTGCTAACGCTGTTGACTGCGGCCGCGTTGCTGCTAGAGCAGCGTGGTACGCCGGTTCATGCGGTGCCCGTGCTACGCAGCAATTTGCTGCAATCCGTGGTGGCAACCGGTCGCTTGAATGCGCCGGCGCGCATCGAACTGGCGGCTGAAGTGACCGCGACTGTGGTATCGGTGCAGGTGCGTGAAGGTGATCATGTCAAGGCGGGTCAGTTGTTGGTGCGCTTGTCGGACGCTGAAGCCAGCGCCGCGTTGCAGCAGGCCAATGCCGCATTGGCTGAAGCACGCAGTCGTTCGACTCAGCAAGCCACAGTGTTGGCACCGGTGGCCTTGCAAACGGTGATGCAGGCCGATGCTGCCTGGCGCAATGCCGACAATGAATTTCGACGCTCGGAAGCGCTGGTGGCGCAAGGCTTTTTCTCGCAGCAAAAACTGGATGAAGCGCGGCGCTCGCGTGACTCGGCGGCCAGCGCGTTGCGCTCTGCACGCGTGCAGTCCGAGGCGAATCAGCCGCGGGGGGTGGAAAGCAGCTTGGCTGCGGACCGCGTCGCGCAGGCGCTGGCCGCCGTGCAAATGGCCGAGGCTCGCTTGGCCCGCCTGGCCATTACCAGCCCTGTGGATGGGGTCGTTTTGGCCCGCAACGTCGAGCCTGGCAGCATGGCCCAGCCCGGGCGGATGTTGCTGTCAATGGCGGCGGGCAGCATCCGCGTCGATGCCGCTATCGATGAAAAGCATCTGCATATGTTGGTGCTTGGCATGCCCGCCAAGGCTGCGGCCGATGCCTATCCGTCCCAGCCATTTGCCGCACAGCTGAGTTATATCGGCCCGGCTGTAGATCCTCAGCGAGGCACGGTTGAGGTGCGCTTGGCGGTACCACAGCCGCCTGTATTCCTCAAGCCCGACATGACGGTGTCGGTGGAATTAATGGGGAAAAATCATCCCGACGCATTGGTCTTGCCGGCGGCGGCCGTCCGCGAGGCCGACACTGCCGCACCGTGGATCTTGATGCTGCAAGACCGCCGAGCGGTGCGCGTGCCGGTCCAACTCGGACTGCGCGGCATCGGCACTGTCGAAATCGCCAGTGGTCTGAAGGCCGGTGATTTGGCCATTCCGCAAACCGAAAAAGCGCTGCCCGGCGACAGCGTCCGCCAGGCTGCAGCCGCAGATCCGGTCAAAGGCATGGAAGTGCCTTCTTTCGTCACCCGGTGACGTGTTGAACCGCTGAATTACGGAACAACGCAGCACAGCCACCCGTGACCATGCCAACCTTACCGCCATCGTCAACGCCGTTGTCTCCGCACCAGCGATTCGCTTGGCCGTTTTGGCGCCGACAAGGACACCGGCCGGAGCTCAGTTCCTGGGCGCACTGGATGCCTTTTGAGCTGTTGCTGGCGTTGCGTTTCTTACGCGAAGGCCGCATGCAAAGTACGCTCATCCTTGCGGGGGTCACGGGCGGTGTGGCCGTGATTATTTTTTTGACGCAGCTGATCAACCAGCTTCAAAGCACCATCATTGACCGCGTCATGGGCTCCCAAGCGCACGTCGTGATCCGGCCCACGGAGGAGCTCACGCGCCGTGTCTTCACACCGCAAGCGAGCCAGTCCATCGCGGCCTTGGTGCAACCGCGCGAACAACGCCTGCGCTCGGTCGACCAGTGGGAGCGCGTGGCGGCTTTGGCCGCCACCACACCCGGCGTGCTGGCGGTGTCGCCCGTCGCCAGCGGCCCGGCTTTTGCGGCGCGTGGCAACTACAACAAAAGCGTGGTGCTGCTCGGTGTCAATCCCGATGCTTACCGCCGCGTGGTGAACATGGACAACTACATGACGCGCGGCGCGTTTGACGTGACCGGCAGCCATGCGTTGATTGGCATCGATCTGGCGCAAGACCTCGGCCTCACCGTGGGTGACAAACTGCGCATCACCAGCGCCAGCGGTCGCAGTGAAACCTTACAGGTCACAGGCCTCTTTGACATGAGCAACCGTGACCTGAACCGGCGCTGGGTATTTGTCCCGCTCAAGCTAGCGCAAACGCTGCTTGATCTGCCAGGAGGCGTTTCTAACATCGATCTCACGGTGACCGATCTGTTCAGCGCAGACAGCGTTGCAGACACCTTGCGCTTGCAAACCGGCCTGACCGTCGACAGCTGGATGCAGACCAATTCGGGATTGCTGAATGCGTTGTCCAACCAGACCGTCTCCAACAATCTGATCCGCAGTTTTGTCATCCTGATCGTGGCGCTGGGCATCACCAGCGTGCTGGTGGTCAGCGTGGTGCAAAAGCAGCGTGAAATCGGTATCTTGCGCGCGATGGGCGCGGGCCGGCGTCAAATCATGAGCGTTTTTTTGTTGCAAGGCGGGCTGGTTGGCCTCGTCGGCTCTCTCCTCGGTGCGGCGCTGGCCTACGCCTTGTTGGTGGTCTTTTCGCATATCTTCAAAAGCCCTGATGGCAGCCCCATGTTTGCGCCGCAGTTGGATCCGCAACTGGTGTTGTTGGCTTCCCTCGTGGCTTGTGGCGTCGGACTGGCAGCCGCCTTTGTGCCTGCGCGCAGCGCTGCCCGCATGGACCCTGTGCAAGCGATTCGTGCCTGAGCGTGAAACACATGAACCCGCCTGGTAACGCACCCATTCTTCGCTTGGAGGGGATCACCAAGCGCTACAACATCGGCACCGATGTCGAGACCGAGGTCTTGCACGGCATCACTCTGGCGTTGCAGCAAGCCGAGTTTGTTGCCTTGAAAGGGCCTTCAGGATCGGGCAAAAGTACCTTGCTTAACATCATGGGTCTGCTGGAGCCGCCGACTGCCGGCCAGTTGGAGATCGCCGGGCAGCCGGCGCAGTCGTTGGACGATGCCGGTCTGACGGCCTTGCGTGGAGCCACCATCGGTTTTGTCTTTCAGTTTCACCATTTGCTGCCGGCCTTCACAGCGCTGGAAAACGTCTTGCTGCCATTCATCATCCGCCATGGCACGGCAACCCCCGAGGCCGAAGCGTTGGCGCGAGAACTCCTCCATCGTGTGGGCTTGAGTGGCGCTGAGTACAAGCGGCCCGGCGAGCTCTCCGGGGGCATGCAGCAGCGCGTGGCGATCGCCCGGGCCTTGTCGCAAAAGCCGCGGCTTATCTTGGCCGATGAGCCGACCGGCAATCTGGACACCGTCAGTGCGGACGAGGTGTTTGAGCTGCTGCGCGACTTCAACAGGGACCACGGCAGCGCATGTCTGATCGTCACGCATGATCCGCGGCTGGCGTTGCGCTGCGACAGGGTGATAGAACTTGTCGACGGTCGGGTGGTCAGCCGCTGAATCGCTGGCTGGTTAATTGACGGCCGCTTCAGGGCTGTCCAAGCAGCGCGTTATAGGCCCGCCGTGTTTCAGGTGACACCGACTGCAGCACCATCTCGTAAGGTGTCTGGTGCCGCACCAGCATGCGGGCTGAAGCAATGGTTTTTGACTTGCAAAACCAGTGGCAGGTGTGTTGCATCAAAAAAAGTTCGGCGCTGAGGGTGAAGGCGCGCGACGAGGGTGAAATATCGTTGCTGTGGTCGGCTGCTCGGGCGAGACCGTCAGCATGAATCTTCAAAGCCTTGCGCAAGTCAAAGCAGGCGCTGGGTGCCCATGGCGCGGCTTCACTCAGGGGCCAGGGCCAGAGGTTGACGCCGGTTTCGGCGGCATCTACTTTGGCCATGCTGTCGGCCAGTTGTTTGAACTGTGCGGCCAGTTTGTCTTCGGTGCCGTTCATCAGCTGCCAGATCGAGCCGCGCCGAGCCGCATCGTTTTCGCCAAGTGCCCTGGCGTAGCCATCAGTCAAAGTTTCCATGAGCTTTTCGATCTGATAGTTGCCGAGGTGCAGACCCAGCAAGGCGATACGCCGACCCTCAGCTCGAGACTTGAGTGTGTAGCCGACGAAGGCGAACATCAAAGAAAGAACAAAAATTTCCATGTCTGGTGGGGTGC